>JAIORY010000219.1 GCA_021107915.1 Bacteroidales bacterium
TATTGGTTGACGATGTAATAACTACCGGAGCAACAATAGAAGCCTGCGCTCAGGCCTTGCATAAAATCCCTGACATAAAGATAAGTGTGGTTTCTATTGGGGTAGCGGTGAATTAGATTTTGAGACTTTTGAGAATAAAAGAGAAAAATCCTCCCGTAAGGGAGGATTTGCAGAATAAGATTGTAATTGTTTTTTTACATTTATCATTATTGAGGAAATGTAGAATTTAAAATAATAAATGACAAACTTACTTCTAAATCTAAAGTTCAAATATTAACAAGATAATTATTTAGAATTGTTATAAACTATGCTATAAGTTCACAATATTGTGAACATTATATTAAATTTGCATTAATTATTATGAAAAATAGAGAAAGATGAAAACGACAGAAAACACAATTCCACTTTTAGCTACACATCCGGGGAAAGTTCTTTTAGATGAAATTAAAGCAAATGATTTTACTCAAAGTGATTTTGCAAAGAAAATTGGTTTAAAGAAAAGTCAGTTAAATGAAATTATAAAACGGAAAAGAAATATTAATGCTGAGTTGGCTATTTTATTAGAAAAAACATTGAATATTGATGCAGAATATTGGTTAGAAATTCAAAAGAATTATGATTTAGACAAAGCTCGAATTAATATTAAGAATCAGCAAAGATTAGAAGCAATTGAGCAATGGAAATTTATAGAAAACAAAATTGCCACTTCATTTTTAAAGAAAGAAAAGGTATTAAGTGGAGATCCCATTGAAGATATAATTGCCGTCAAGAAAATATATAATGTGCAAAATTTTGAAGAATTAGCCAAATTAAATGCAAAACCTGCTTACGCCAGATTTAGAAAATCAACAAAATTAGAGATTGATCCAATTAATATTATTGGGTGGGTGAAATTACTTCACTTTAATGCAAGTCGGATATTTGTTGAAAAATTTGACTACGATAAAAAAAACGAATTAATTACAAAACTTAAACAGATTTTAAGAATAAACAAAAATACTTTAGTGACAGTACAACTAACATTAGCAGATTTTGGAATTAAATTAATCTATCAGAGAAAAGGTGACAAAACACCTGTTGATGGAATCTCTTTTTGGAGTAATGGTAGCCCGGCAATTGGCATGTCTTTAAGACATAGTAGATTGGATAATTTTGCTTTTACACTTTTTCATGAATTAGGTCATATTTTTGAACATCTTCCAAATAACAATAAAGCCGAATTTGTTGATTTAATTGCTTCCAAAGAACAAAAAGATTACAAGAAATCAAAAGAAGAGAAAGAAGCTGATTTATTTGCACAAAAAAATATGATCGAATCTAAAAATTGGAAAGTTTTCTTTCTTAATCAAAGATTTGATGATAGAAGTATTATAGAATTTGCAAAAGAAAATGAAATTCACCCATGTATTGTCAGGGGAAGAATTTGTTTTACGACAGGTTTTTATAAAGCAAAAACATCAATTGATTATTCAATTTATTAAAATAATAAATTACAAACTTTGTTCAAACATCTTCCAAATCCAGAACTCAAAACTTGCTTCTAAATCTAAAATCTAAATTCATAAATCCCAAATTATCTTGCCTATTATATCTTTTTTACATAAGTTTGTAACATAATGTGAAGTTGAAAAATTTCAGGTAATTAATTGCGAACTACTTTATTGGTTTTTTATAGAGAAAAACTACAATTTACTACAATCCAATTACTACAATTTATACTGATTTGTGAAAAGGATAATTTGAGTTTTTTAATATAGGTAAAAAATAATAAATTGAGAAACGAAAAAAACATTAAAGACATATTACGAGATTTGCTAAGTCAAGATTATGAAAATGAGATATTAGAATTTAAGGAGGCAAAAAACGGATATGATTTCAATAGACTCGGAAAGTATTTTTCTGCACTTTGCAATGAAGCGAATTTAAAAAATCAATCCCCTGCTTGGTTGGTTTTTGGTGTAAGAGATAAAAATAAAAAGATTATTGGCACTCAATTTAGGACGAATAAAGCAAACCTGCATAAATTGAAAGCAGAAGTTGCAAATCACACTACCAACCGCATTACTTTTATAGAGATATATGAGTTTAACACACCAGATGGTAGAGTTGTTTTATTTGAAATTCCTACCGCTCCGAAAGGTATCCCTGTTTCATGGAAAGGCCATTATTACGGTAGAGATGGAGAAGAACTTAATGCCCTAAATCTGGAAGAAATTGAACGAATACGTATGCAATCCAACGAGGAAGATTGGAGTATTAAAATATGCAAAGGTGCTGATTTAAGAGATTTATCACAGGAAGCTATTTTAAAAGCTCGTTCTAATTTTAAAACTAAAAATCCAAATCTAAACAAAGAAATAAACAATTGGGATGATATTACATTTTTAAATAAGGCAAAAGTATGTATTAAAGGAAAAATTACTCGTGCAGCGATTTTACTGCTTGGTAAGTCTGAATCAGAACATTTCATTTCTCCTGCCACAGCTAAAATTACATGGATATTAAAAGACAGGGATAACATAGAAAAAGATTATGCACACTTTACCTGTCCTCTTCTTTTGAATACTGAAGAAGTTCATCAAAAAATACGAAATTTAAAATATCGTTATTTGAAAGAAGGAACACTTTTTCCTGAAGAAGTTGATCAATTTGATTCTTACATTATTCGTGAAGCTTTGAATAATTGTATTGCACATCAAGATTATTCTTTAGGTGGAAAAATTTCTGTAATTGAAAATGAAGATGGCAATTTGATTTTTAGTAATGCTGGTAAGTTTATTCCTGAAAGCGTCGAAGAAGTAATTATTTCTGATTCGCCTGAATATAGGTATAGAAATAAATTTTTAACAGATGCAATGGTCAACTTAAACATGATAGATAGTATCGGTAGTGGAATAAAAAAAATGTTTAATATTCAGAAAGAAAAGTTTTTTCCATTACCTGACTACGAGATAAAGAATAATAAAGTGAAGGTACGTTTTGTAGGTAAAGTAATGGATGTTAACTATGCCAGAAAATTGGTTACTATGCCAAACTTAAATTTATTGGATATCATTTTACTTGATAAAGTAGTTAAAAGAAAAACTTTATGTAATATTGAAATTAAACATTTGAAAAATAAAAATTTAATAGAAGGACGAAAACCTAATTTTTATGTTTCTATGTCTGTGGCAAAGGCTACTGGAGAACAGAGTGATTATATTAAACAGAGAGGTATTGATGATGAATATTGTCAAAAGATGATTTTGGATTATTTGAAAGAATTTGGCAAAGGAAAAAGTTCGGATTTTAAAAAAGTTCTTATTGACAAGTTATCAAATTCATTAAATGAAAAAAGGAAAGTTAATAAAATTAGAAATGTTTTACAGAAGCTTAGAAAAGATGGAAAAATAGTTATTAAGGGAAAGTATTGGAAAATTGCTATTTAGAATATTTTTAAATAAAATTAGCTATACTTTTAGAAAAACACTATTGGCATTCCTATATAAAAAACATGTAATATAAAGGTAAACAGTAAAATAAGGGGCTATTCAAATGTGAATAAAATTGCTATTTAGAATGTGTTTAGAATAAATTTAGTCATTTTAAAGTTTTGTTATATAAAAATTTACAGAATAAGATTGTAATTGTTTTTTTTACATTTATCATTATTGAGGAAATGTAGAATTTAAAATAATAAATGACAAACTTTCTTCTAAATCTTAAATTATCTTGCTTATTATATCTTTTTTACATAAGTTTGTAACAGAATTTGAAGTTGAATAATTTCAGATATACTAATCTTAACAGATATGCAAAGCAATAGCTGCTCAGAAGTAGCTGGCACAAATTAGAAAACCTATGGAAAACCAAGAATTTAAATACGATATAGCATTATCATTCGCAGGTGAAGACCGCGAGTACGTAAACAAAGTAGCAAATTTGTTAAAAGAAAAAGACGTCAAAGTTTTTTATGACTTGTTTGAAGAAGAAGATTTATGGGGGAAGGATTTGGGTGTTCATTTTGACTTTGTATATCGAAAAAGCGCACGATATTGTATACCATTTATTTCATCTAGTTACAAAGAAAAAATTTGGACTAGTCATGAAATCAAAACTGCAATATCAAGAGCCATAGAATCCAATCACGAGTATATACTTCCTGCAAGATTTGATAACACCGAAATAGATGGCATTAGACCTACTTTAGGCTTCATTGACCTCAGAAAAAACACACCAGAACAACTAGCCAATAAAATCTTAAAGAAGCTTGAAAAGGAACCTTCTATACCTGTAACTGAAAAAGAACAAGAAACAGATGGAAACATTTTTGCTTCAGTTTATGTCATTACATACGACCAAGTGAACGTTCATGAAGTATCAATAGGTGTTACAATGACGAATGTAATGAAGGAACATAGATATTTTAATGAACCAAGCTTCTTGCTATCTGAGGCTGTGATTGGCAATGCAGACGCCTTCTATTTAATAGATAAAATCGAACCAATTAAATTCCCTATAAAACTTGAATATGGTGAGGTAGCAAAAGCTTCTTATAGATTAAAATATGAATCAAAAGATGGTTTTTGGGAAAAACTTTCAAAAGACGCATTTTTCCAAGCTGAAGTAACAACTACTGTTGGAGAAAGGTATAAATCAAATAAGGTAAAAGCCCAAATGGTATTAGATTCTTTTGGAATGATAAAAAAATAAAACTTGCACTAACACCTAACCATATAAAAATCTCAAAAGAATTTATAGAGGAAAAATATATAAAATTTGCTATCATTTTTCATAAAATATTTAATGCGTAATCATCTCCCCACCACACAAGTCTTTTTATAATGCCTCACTTTGCCATTCAGATCAAAGATTTCAAAGTAAATAATATAAATTCCGATATTGGCTTTTTCATTATTTTGATTGATACCATCCCACGAAAAACCTCCTTTTGTTCCAAGCAATTCGTTTCTGATTAGGTTTTTTGTTAGTTTTCCGGCGGAGTTAAAAATTGTAATATTTGCTGTGTAACCGGAACTTTCAAATTTGTAATTTATATTTAAAATATCATCAAAGCCATCTGCATTTGGTGAGAAAATTTCAGGGGAAATACTTACCGGATCTTCAATATCTTCTTCTTTGGTAAATTGAGAATTTTCAAAAGCCGGAGTTCCAAAACCGCTTTGCTGTGAAGCCGAATGCCAGTTGGTTTTATCATTTGCAGGTCGGTTATAATTAATTCTTTCCAGAGCAACGCCATCATAAAAATTAAGCAAAGGAAACTGCATTTCTTCGGAGTATTCAAAAATATCAATAATAAGATCGTTTTTATTTTTTATTAATGAAATTCCTTTGTCGTTATTATACGAAGGAAAAGATTCAACCTTAATAAAACCATCGGGATTGGAAGTGTAAAATTGTTGTTTAACGATATCAGGATTTTTGCTAAGAACAAAATAATCTTCAGGAAATATTAATTTCCCATTTTCGCTTATGTTTTTCGTGATGGTGTCGGGAGGATTTGGAGGGGTTTTCTTTACGGAAGAAATTTTAAGGTTTTTGAGATCAATAATTTTATTTGAACGATTGTAAATCTCAACATAATCCACGCCATCAGCAAGCGGATTAAACAAAATTTCGTTTATCACAATATCGTTATTTTCTGTTGTTTGAGGAATGCCGAGCCGGGTATTGCTATAAGTTTCCAAAGGTATTCCTGAGCAATTTAAAATATCTTCAACAATATCCAAAGTATAAATAATTCCCTCACTCATATCTGTTGAAAACTCCAAAATCACACTTTTAAAACCTTGTGAATTTATTATAATATTTTGCGGTTTTCCAATGCCGTTATCAATTTTATAAGCATTAATGTTTAACACAGAAAGGCTGTCCATGTTTTGGTCGAAAGAAAGCTCAATTGTTTTTGGATTTATGTAAATAGTATTATCAATTTTCGGAGGAATATCTTCGATAGAAAAAACAGAATTTTCGCTTCCGGGAGTGCCGCCATAATCGTTGTTTGCAGCTTTCCAGTTTTCATTTCCACCGCAAGGATTAAAAGGATCAATTTGTTCTAACGACCATCCACCATCTTCTTTTTCAGGATTATTGTACCAGTCATCGGAATATGAAATGTATGAAATTAAGTTGCCGTTTTGATTTCGTAAAATTATTTCCTGTCCGGAATTTGTTAAAGAAAAACTCGAAAAACCATAAAAATCACCAAAGAAAGAAAACAAAGTTGCGGCAGTTTCTTTTCCGATAATCAAGTATTCTCCCGGCTCAATAAAAACATCTGAAAAAACCTTTTCACTCGTCCCGATAATCAACATCCAATTATTAAGATCAATGGGCAGGGGAGAGGTATTGTACAATTCGAGGTATTCATATTCCGGCATGTTGACCGGAGGACTGGGATCAGCCATAATCTCGTTTATCACGATGTCGTTTCGCTGAGCGATATAATACGAAAATTCAATATTTACCGGCGAAATAGTGTTTTCTGAAAAGTCTTTTATACCGGAGATATTTAAAATATTTATCTCTCCGTTGGGAAAAGATGATGAAAATTCAAGGTGAACAAGCGAGGGATCAGATTCATTTCTTGTCGCATTTTCCGGTTTACCGATATTATTATTTGCTGTGTAATTATTTATGTTTTCTGAAGATAACCGATCTACTCCTTCCGAAAATTTAATATCAAGTTTGTTTTGCGAAATTGTGTTTACAGAAACTACTTCCGGTGGAATGGTATCAATTAAAATATCACCAACATAAAAATTATCGAAATACATTTTACTGCTGTTGCTTGAGGTATATTTGCAGAAAACCCCAAAAGAATTTGTGGTATTTATTTCGTTATCGGTGCCTTCAGTTTCAGCCTGAAAATTATTTCCTCCGGCAGGATCAATAAAAATTTTCCATAAAGCATTTTCGTTTCGTGTAATTTTTACGGATATTTCAAAAGAACCGGACAATAATCCTTCAGTACCCCGACAAACCGAAATATGCTCATCACCGGCTTGTCTGAACAACTCAATTGCATCATCTGAACCTGATTCACCAAATTGCAAATAATATCCGTTTAAAGGCAAATCAAGATCAGTTTGATCAGAAACCAAATATACACGTGCGTAATTATTTGCTGATGGGCTGAAAGAAAGTTTTATCCAAAAACGCCATTCGGTTTCATTAAGCCCGGTATTTGGTGTAGATAAAAAGGATTCTCCGGCATCTGTTGCATTCAGTTGTAATTGAAGATCAGGATTGATAATAAAACTCTCTGGATTGCCTGACCAAAGTGGATCATTAGTAAAATCTCCATCCGAGAAATCGTCATTTATTTGAGCCATCAGGGAAACTGAAAAAAGAAAAGAGATTAATAAAAAAAATTGTTTTTTGGGAAATCGAAGGTAGATTTGGATATTATTCATAATAGTGTGAGCTGTTAGATAAAAATTAAAAAACCGAAAAATGTATTAATAACAGAATTTAAATTTTGTTCTTTTCAACTTTAAATAAAGGATAATAAGGATTTAACAAAATTATCAACGATAATAATTATGAATAATATGTAAATATACTATTTTTGCTGGGAATTTTGAAACTGTTAATTAAAAGTCACAAAGAAAAAGTGAAGATTTACTACGGAATAGAAGAATATAATTGCAATGAAGTACCATCACCAATAGTAACGGTTGGAACATTTGATGGCGTACATGTAGGTCATCAGAGGATAATTGCAAATATGGTTGAAGAAGCGCACAAAATCAATGGTGAAACAGTTTTAATTACCTTTGATCCACATCCGCGTTTGGTTTTACATTCCGACAGTAATGATTTGAAATTTATTAATACGAAAGAAAAAAAATTCGAACTTCTTGAAAATTTTGGAATACAACATCTTATCATAATTAATTTTAACCGGGAATTTGCTAAGACTACTTCACGTGATTTTATCAAAAATATTATTGTTGAGAAATTAAAAACCAAGAAACTTATTATTGGTTACGATCATCAATTTGGGAAAAACAGATTAGGAGATTATTCCAGCCTTTATGATATTTGTAAAGAATTTCCTTTTGAAGTAAAACGTATTCCTGCACAAGATGTTAACAAAATATTTGTTAGCTCAACAAAAATACGTAAAGCACTTAATTCCGGCAAAATAAAAAAGGCAAACGAATTGCTCGGTTATAATTATTCAATTACCGGAAATGTGGTTAGAGGAGCCGGAATAGGAAGAACTATTGGTTATCCCACGGCAAATATTGATATCGAAGACGAATATAAATTGATAACGGCAAATGGTGTTTATGCTTGTTTGGTCGAATACAATGGAAAAACTTATAAAGGCATGGGAAATATTGGTTTCAGACCAACAGTTGATCATGGAGACCTGACCATTGAAGTTAATATTTTTGATTTTGATAAAGATATTTATGATGAAAGCCTGAAAGTATTTTTTATCGATCGTATTCGGGATGAAGAAAAATTTATAAATCTAAATGCCTTAAAAGAACAATTACATAAAGATAAAGCAAATACTTTAAAAATTCTTGAAGAATAATTCTCAATATCCACTATCCGACAAATGGTAAATTTTATATATTTGTTGACTCAAAAATTTAATCAAAACAATATCAAACAAATAACTTAAAAATGAAAAAAATCTTATTAACATTTAGTTTATTTCTTGCGATAGGAATAAGTATTAATTCCTATGCATGTACTAATTACCTGATTACTAAAGGCGCATCAGTTGATGGTTCAACGATGATCTCTTATGCTGCAGATTCTCATGTCCTTTTCGGAGAACTATATCACTGGCCTTCTGCCACATACCCCGAAGGTGCAATGATGGACATTTATGAATGGGATACAGGTGAATATCTGGGTCAGATTGAGCAAGTTAGCGAAACATTTAATGTTATTGGAAACATGAATGAGTATCAAGTTGCCATTGGAGAAACAACTTATGGCGGTCGTTCAGAGCTGAGTAAACAACCCGGTGCAATTATGGATTACGGAAGTCTTATGTTTGTTGCTTTGCAAAGATCAAAATCAGCACGCGAAGCTATTAAAATCACAGCCGAGCTAATGGAAAGATATGGTTATTACAGCTCTGGTGAGTCTTTTTCGGTTTCCGATAAAAATGAAGTATGGATAATGGAACTTATTGGAAAAGGCAAAGAAGAAAAAGGTGCTGTCTGGGTTGCCAGAAGAGTACCTGATGGTTATGTTTGTGCTCATGCTAATCAGGCAAGGATAACAACTTTTCCTCTTGAAAACAAAACAACTTCTATTTCTTCCGATAATCTTGATATGATATTTGACAAAGATATAGAATGTGTTTATGCTGCTGATGTTATTTCTTTTGCCAGAAAAAATAGCTGGTACAAAGGAAAAGATAAATATTTCAGCTTTTCTGATACTTATGCACCGGTTGATTTTGGTGGAGCACGTTTCTGTGAAATTCGTGTTTGGACTATGTTTAATGCTGTTGCTGATGGTATGGATCAATATTGGGATTATTGTAAAGGTCATATAAAACATGATAAAAAATATGTTGATGGCAGGAAAAATATCAATCAATATGCAACCAACAGAATGCCACTTTGGATAAAACCGGATAAAAAGGTTTCTGTTCATGATATGATGATGTTTATGAGAGATCATCTTGAAGGTACCGAGCTTGACATGAGAAAAGATATTGGTGCCGCACCATTTGAGGTTCCTTACCGATGGCGTCCTTTAACATGGAAAGTTGATGATGTAGGTTATTGTAATGAAAGAGCAACAGCTACACAGCAAACAGGATTTTCATTTGTTACTCAGTCACGGTCATGGTTGCCTGATGAAATTGGTGGAATTTTCTGGATGAGTGTTGATGACGCTGCCAGTAGTGTTTATGTTCCTTTTTATTCAAGTATTACAAATGTGCCTCATACTTTTGAAAGAGGAAATGGAAAAATGATGGAATGGTCTGATGATGCAGCTTTTTGGGTATTTAATCAGGTAAGCAATTTTGCATACACACGCTATAACCTTATTCATCCCGAAATTGAAAAAGTACAATTTGCATTGGAAAATGAATTTATTGAATTCACAAATGCTGTTGATGCAGGTGCTTTTGAACTTCATAAAAAAGATAAAAAACTTGCTGTTGAATATCTTACAAATTACTCAATAAATCAGGGAAACCGTGTTGTTTATACATGGAAGAAGTTATATCAACATCTTTTTATGAGGTTTATGGATGGTAATGTTAAAGAACCAAATCCGGGTAAACAAAATCCGAAACTCGAACAACCCGGCTATGATGAAGAATGGTATCGTTTAATAATTGAAAAAACCGGAGATAGATTTAAGGTTATCGGTTCAGCGCATTAGAATTTTAAATCGGACACTGATTTTTATGATAATTATGATTACATAAGATTTTTTGATCATAAAAATCATAATTAGTGTCTGTCCATAAAGTCAATTATATTGATAAAATTTTAGATTTATGATTTAAAATTTTAGATTTAAATGTATAGAATCCGCTAATATCAACAAATTTTTAAATTTTATATCTGAATTCTAAAATCTTAAATTGTTAAAACAAAACTTTATGGACAGACACTAATTAATCAGTGTACCATTTTTAACATTATGAAAAAAGTAACTCTTCTAATTTTATCATTTTTTCTCTCAAGCATAGTCTTCCCATGCACAAATTTTATCGTTACCAAGGGTGCTTCCGCTGATGGGTCAACATTTTTAGCATACACTAATGATGGTGAATGGATATATCATCTTGATAAAACACCGGCTAAAAACCATAAATTCGGAGATTCTTTAGAGTTTTCAGGAAGATTTGGTGCAAAAGGTAAAATACATCAAGTATCACACACTTATGCTGTTATTGGATTTCAAATGAATGAACATCAGGTAGCTGTTGGAGAAACTACTTTTGTTGGAAGAGAAGAACTTTGGAATAAATCCAAATATCTTGAATACTGGCATTTAATGCGCTTAGCTTTAGAAAGGGCAAAAACAGCAAGAGAGGCTATAAAAATTATGACAGAATTGGTTGAACAATATGGCTACGGAAGCGAGGGAGAATCTTTTTCAATTGCCGATCCCAATGAAGCATGGATACTCGAAATGATAGGAACAGGAGATGGCGGTGAAGGTGCTGTGTGGGTAGCTGTCAAAATCCCTGACGGATATATTTCAGCTCATGCAAATATGGCAAGGATTGGAGAATTTTCATTAGATGATCCGGAAAATTGTTTGTATTCAGCTAATATAATTTCTTTTGCAGTTGAGAATGGATATTACGATACTGATTCAGGTGAGCCGTTTCGATTTAATGAGGCATACTGTCCTTCTACTCCCGAGCGTTTAAAATATTGTGAATCCAGAGTTTGGAGTTTGTTTAACAGAGCAGCACCATCAAAAAACCTTTCAAGTGATTATTGCCGTGGAGTTAAAAATACCGAAAGATATCCATTATTCATTAAGCCTGATAAAAAAATTAAACTGGAAAATGTTATGGATCTTATCAGAGATCATTATGAAGGAACTGATTTCGATATGACTAAAGGCATTGATGCCGGTCCTTTCGGATCACCAAGCAGATGGGGTCCACTTTCGTGGGAAAATGATTCGCTAAAATACTCCTGGGAAAGACCAATTTCTATATTCAATTCTGCATTTTCATATATCGCACAATTGCGATCATGGTTGCCCAATGAGCTTGGTGGGATTGCATGGTTCGGAGTGGATGATACTTTTTTTTCATGTTATTTCCCTGTTTATTGTGGAGTAACTGAAATATCTGAACCTTTTACAAAAGGTGATATCCGTAACTTTTCATGGGAGTCAGCTTGGTGGACATTTAATTTTGTTTCCAATTTTTCCAATCTTAAATATTCTTATATGAAAAAGGATATTCAAAAAGTTCAACATAAACTTGAATCAAAATTTATTTCCGATCAGGATTCTATTACAGAGATTGCCTTGAATTTGAATGAAGAAGAGCGAATTAAATTTCTCACAGAATATTCATGTAATCAAGGGAAACTGGCTCACAAAGAATGGGTTGAATTGGCAGAGTTTTTGATAATGAAATATAATGATGGATATTTAAAAAATGAAAATGGTAAAATAACGTCTCCCGGATATCCTGATGAGTGGAAACAACAAATGATAAATATTTATCCTGAGAAATTTAATATTAATCGGAACCGGTAAATTGCACTTTAAATATAATGTACTTCATACAATTTTAAAATTGATTCACCAATTAAAAGCCCATAGGTTTTTAATTCGATATTTTGTTTCCTGACCAATAACCAAGAATTTAACCTTACCCTAAATTTTCTGCTTCTATTTCAATTAACAGATTATACCCGATATTTTCAATTCTTATAACAAGATTATTTTTACCTTTTATTTGTATAATCTCACCCTTGGTTCCTTTAAGAGGTCCTTCTTTAATTTTTACTTTTTCGCCGGGTTTAAGCTTTTCGTTCGTTAGCTTAAATGATAACTGATTTTCGAGAGTTTTTCGTAATGCATCAATTTGCCATTCCGGTATGGGTGCTGCTTTTCCTTCAAAAAAGATATATCGTATAGCACCATCAACATTCAATATATCGTAATATTCTTTTTCACTTGTTTTTACAAAAACATAGGATCTTATAAGAGGTTCTTCAACTTTCTTTGTCCTGTCTGACCATTGTTTTACTTTTTTTATTAAAGGCAAATAAGCTTCAAAACCGCAATTATTTAGTTCGTTATAAACTTTTTTTTCCCAGCGAGGTCTTGTATAAAGAGCGTACCAATTATATATTAAATTATATTGTGTCATTAATCTTATTTTCTCTTTTTAGGTTATTATTCTTTAAAGGAGCTCAAAAAACACATTTTCCTCTATGGGGGAATTAAAAGAGATACTTACACTTTTAATAAAAATGGATGATAGTCGCCTTTAATACCAATGGGTTTGGCATTTCTGATGTAGTGGACTGTTTCTATGGTATTTCTGGATTCTTCTATGCCATAACCGTTTCCCTTTAAAATTTTCTGGTAACTAATTGTATGAAGATCGGTAAAACCGCCACTAAATTCTATTTCTTCGTTTGCAACTGTTGCCGAGCGATATGTTCTTTGTCCTTGTTTTGCTAATTCTGTTGGAATGAATTTTGGGTCAAGGCTTAAAAACCATCGTACTCTTGCTTTTTCGGTTTGTATGAAACCGGCGGCAGTATTTGGTTTTGAATAATGAACGATATTTTGTTTTACTTTTCCAAAAACATTTGTGATCATATCAAAAAAATGTACTCCAATATTTGTTGCAACACCACCTGATTTTTCAATATCTCCTTTCCACGACATAAAATACCAATGTCCGCGGCTTGTAATGTAGGTCAAATCAATATCATAGATTTTATCTTTGGGTCCATTATCAATTTTTTCTTTTAATTTTATTATTGAAGGATGAAGTCTTAACTGTAAAATGTTATAGATTTTTTTCCCGGTTTCCTGTTCTATTTCCTGAAGTGCATCAACATTCCATGGGTTAAGCACTAATGGTTTTTCACAAATGGCATCTGCGTCATTACGGAGAGATAAACGAATATGAGCATCATGCAGATAATTAGGAGAACAGATACTTACATAATCAATTTTTCTTTTACCTTGCCTTCTGAGTTTATCTAAATGCCGGTCGAATCTTTCAGGTTCTGTAAAGAAATCAGCTTTCGGGAAATAACTGTCGATAATTCCAACACTATCAAATTTATCAAGAGCTGCTACAAGATCGTTATTTGTATCTTTTATTGCTTTCATGTGGCGTGGGGCGATATAGCCGGCTGCGCCTATGAGAGCGAAGTTTTTTTGGTTGTGTGGTGACATGTTATGTTTGAGTTTTGAGTTGTCAGTTATCGGTTATCGGTTATTGGTTTGTTTTCCAGTTTTTTCTTACATATTCAATAAATGCAAAAATTTGTTTTCCCAAATCATCATATTTCTTAAAAAAAACTTTATCTTCATCCAAATTATACAGAACATCCATCATTTCAATATGAGATTGTGTTTCAAGACAATATGAATATGCATAAGTTAAAAACTTAATAAATTCATTCTTATAGATTTTTCTACCATATCCTTCAATAATATTACTTCTAACACTTTGTGCAGATCTTCTAATTTGAGAACCTAATTCATAAAGTTCATATTTAGGCATTTTAAAGGATAAGTGATGTGTTTTGATTGCCATTTCAAAGGCATCATTATAAATATTTAAATCTCTATAACTTTTCATTTAAATATAAATTTAACTGACAACTGACAACTGATAACTGACAACTGATAACCGATAACTGACAACTGACAACTGATAACACTTCTAATACTTATTAAAAACCCTCTTCCAAAACGAAGTTTTTTCTTCTTCTTTATCATCGGAATAATACCCATATCCGTAGCCATACCCATATCCGTAACCATATCCGTACCCATAACCGTATCCGTAACCATATCCGTAGCCATAAGAATCTTTGCTAAGTTTTACATCATTAATTAATATGCTGACATTTGGCATTTCTCTTTTTTCAACATCTTTAATTATTGACTCAAATATTTTTTTGTTTGTATAGTTTTGTCTTACAACGAAGAGGTTAACATCAGTATGTTCCATTAAAAGGAAGGCATCGGTAACAAGTCCTACCGGAGGTGTATCTATAATAATATAGTCATACTTTTCTTTTAATTTTTTAAACATCTCTTTTGTCTTATCCGATGCTATTAATTCGGCGGGATTTGGAGGAACCGGACCTGCCATTATAATATCAAGATTTTCGACAGGAGATGTTTGAATAATATCTTCAAATTTACTTTTGTTGATGAGATATGAACTGAGACCTTCAGTATTTGTCAAACCGAAATCCTGATAAATTTTAGGTTTACGAAGGTCGAATCCGAGAAGAACAGTTTTTTTATCAAATTGGGCAAATATGGATGCCAGATTGATTGCAATAAAAGTTTTTCCGGCAGCTACCATATCCGAAGTAACCATTATTACTTGTTTGTCTTTTCCCTTTCCGAGATATTGAAGATTGGTTCTTACCGATCTGAATGACTCGGAAATAGAAGATTTTGGAGATTCGGCAACTACAACCTTGCCTTCTTTGGTACTGTGAATTATATGTCCTGCAATTGGGAAATTAGTTATCTTTTCTACATCTTTTCGTTCAATAATTTTATCATTAAAATAATCTTTACCAAAAACATAAGCAATAGGAATGATAAGACCGATTATCAGGGCAATCATATAATTCAGGCTTTTCTTTGGATAAACCGGAGTTAAACCCTCTTCTCTTGCGATATCAATTATTTCGTTATCCGGAAGATTTGATGCTTTGGTAATCTGGGCTTCCGAACGTCTTTCGAGAAGATAAGTATAAATAGCATCATTAAGTTTATATTTTCTTTCGATAGTAATAAGCTGACGCTGGGTTTTTGGTAATTTGCTTATTCTTTGAGTAAGTTCAGATAAACGTCTATTAATATCTTTTAATGCAATATCAGAAGTTTCAACAATATTATCAATATTTTCGATAAGAGCTTTTTTAGTATTATTGATCTTTTGATCAAGGATAATTATTAAAGGACTCTTTATTGTAGAACTTAATAATGTTTCTGCTCTTTCGGAATAAAATTTTGATAATTCAATAACCAGATTATTAACCATAGGGTCTTCAATTCCCATAGATGAAGGAACAACCATATCTTCAACATTATCTTTGGTTTTCAGATAATTTTTAAGATTTTCATAATATTTAGATTTGATTATCAATACTGCTTTTTCATCTTCAAGCTCTTTCATGTATTCAAAAACCTGCTGCGCCTGAAATTCCAAATCCATTATTTCATTTACAGTACGATAATCCTGCAATCTTTGTTCTGTACTACGTAATGAATCCGTAATACCAAGCAATTCATTATCAATAAAATTAATAGTATTAATAGCGATCTTATTCTTTTTTTCCAGTCCGCGATTTAGATATTCTAACGTTAAAGCATTTAGGAAATTAACAGATTTTTGAATATTATTTCCTTTTAAAGAAATTTTAACAATACTTGCTTCACGGTTTATAGGTTCAATCCCAAAACCCCTAAATTGACCAACAAGACTCTCAAGACTATTAAAAGTAAAAGAAATATTTTTCTTTAGATATTTTTCTTTATCATATTTTTCATTTAAGAGAACTTTAAACTTAAAACCATTACTTTTAATGGTTTTTCCAAAATTAAATTCTTTACTCAGAGATAATTTTTCGATCTCCTTTTCTGAATATTCATAATTTTTAAAATCATAAAGTTTAACTTCTTCGGCATTAACTTCAAGATGAAATTTTTTATCTGATAAAATGTTAATATTAAAAGAAATTCCTGTTGATTGTGGAAAAGCGGTATCTATAATAACAGTAATAGGAGAAGTTTGATAAAGTTCTTTTGTAATGAATTTATCTTCAAAAAAATAAGAAATATTAAAATCAAGATTTTTAAGGGTTCTGTATGTTAATGAGTATGATTGTAATATTCCTATTTCGTTTTCGAGATTTTGTTGTTCTTTACCCATTCCAAAACCAATAAGTGATTGTGCATCAAATGAAGATTTGTCATCTTGAATTAAAACGGTAGAATTGACTTCATAAACAGAAGCTGTATATTTATTAAAAACAAAAGCAATAATCAAAGTAATAAAAATTGTAAGAGCAAACAGATACCAATATCTGTAAAACTTAAAAAACAAAGCTTTAATGTCTATTGATTCTTCCTGTGGTTGAAAGTCTTGAATATTATTTATATTTTCCATCTATTTGAATTGAGTTTTAAGATTTATTTAAAGAAATTTATTAAGAGTAAAGTAGTTGAAATTGCTGAAAATATTGTTGCATAAGGGAATTCGGCAAAAGTAAATTGTTTTCCTTTAAGCGGTTCAATATAAATAATATCGTTAGGAACTAGATAAAAATAATCTGATTCCAAAATGCTGGTACTTGTAAGATCAAGCCGGTGTATTTCAGAACCGTTTTTTGTTTGACGAACAAGGACAATGTTTTTTCTGTCGGCGAATGTGCCAAGATCGCCTGCTAATGAAAAGGCTTCAAAAATATTTATGGCATCCTGATATATTTTATACTCACCCGGCCGACTAACTTCACCAAGCATGGTTATATAGAAATTAACCAGTTTTACGATAACAGTGGATTCTATAATATATTCACTAAGTTTTTCCTGAACCGCATTTTTAGTTTCTTCAAGTGTCAGATTTTTAATTAGAAGTTTTCCAATTAAGGGGAAATCAATAAATCCATTATCATCAACGGTATAACTGTTAAGATATACACTTATGTCATTATTCATATATTGCTGGCTATATTGTGATTCAGCATTAAAAATAGAATTAGCTTTTTGATTTATGCTGGATATTTTAATATAGAGATTATCTCCGGGCTGTATTGTATAGTTGATTTTTCGAGGATTTACAAATTTGGTTTTTGCTATTGCATCTGAGGTTTGCTGGAGATATTTTATTTTTTTCTGAGGTACACAGGAAGAAAAAAGAACAGTAACAATAAGCAAAATTAAAGGTGTTTTTAGAAAGATCAGATTGAGTTTTTTCATACGAATTTCATTATTTGTTAGATATATATCTATTTATATAGAATTAGCAAAAGTAAGACAAAAGTAAATTACTTTTCAAAACTATTGAAAATATTTTAAAATTGTTCAAATTTTTTACTCAAAATCGGGTGATGGATGCTTGATACTGGAAAAAATGGCAAGAAGTTTCTTTCAGTCGTTCCGTGATAATGTTTTGGATGAAATGGATTTTGGTGGACGGAACTCCTTCAGAAAATCTTATTTCTATTAAAGTTATTTAGAAGTACGATTTTCTGAGCCACTCGGTTTGTGGAAAGGTGAGCAAAGAGAGATGCAATTTTTGATAGTGGTTTTGTTGGCTTGAAAAGGGCGAAGAATCTTTATGCGTTTTCAACTATATTATGCAAAAAGCTTATTTGCGTTTTCAATCATTGCAAATTAACCACCAACACTCTCCCCAATCAATGTTGCTGTTGTACACTTAGTAATTTTAACTTTTACATAATCT
This sequence comes from Bacteroidales bacterium, assembly GCA_021107915.1. Classification (GTDB taxonomy): domain Bacteria; phylum Bacteroidota; class Bacteroidia; order Bacteroidales; family JAIORY01; genus JAIORY01. The sequence continues at coordinate 18,155 of JAIORY010000219.1, forward strand.
CCGGGTTTAAAGTTTTCTTTTGGAAATACACAAACTTTATTTTCACTGTTTCTACCAAAAAGTTCTTGATCTGATTTTTTTGAAGTTCCTTCAATCAAAACATTGAATGTCTTTCCCAAATCATTTAAATTACTTTGGTGAGAAAGTTTTTGTTGAATGTCGATTATTTCTTTCAGACGATGGCTTTTGGTTTCTTTCGGAACATCATCTTTTAATTTTTTCGCAGCCATTGTCCCGGGACGTTCAGAATATTTAAACATAAAAGCGTAATAATATTCAACTTCATTCATTATTGAAAGAGTTTCCTGATGATCATCCTCTGTTTCGGTGCAGAAACCACTAATAATATCGGTTGAAATAGTACAACCGGGAATAATTTTTTTTATTGCTTCGATACGATTCATGTACCATTCACGGGTATATTTTCTGTTCATCAACTTAAGAATTTTTGTGCTTCCTGATTGAATAGGTAAATGAATAGAATTACAAATATTCTCATATTTTGCAATAATTTTTAGTAATTCATCTGAAATATCTTTTGGATGTGAAGTTGCAAATCTCACTCTTAACAAAGGATTAACCAAAGCTACTTTTTCGAGCAATCCGGCAAAATTCAATTTATATTCGTTTTCCCATCTATATGAATTTACATTTTGTCCGAGCAAAGTAACCTCGCGGTATCCATCATCAAAAAGCTGTTGCGCTTCGTTAACGATGCTTTCCGGATCACGACTTCTTTCTTTTCCTCTTGTGTAAGGAACAACGCAATATGAGCAATAATTCTGACAACCTCGCATTATAGAAATAAAAGCAGAAACACCGTTAGTGCTTATTCTTACGGGATTAATATTTGCATAAGTTTCTTCTTCCGAAAGAATAACATTTGCTGCTTTTTGTCCTGCTTCCACAGTATTTATTAATTTTGGAAGATCACGATAAGAATCAGGACCGGCAATAAGATCAATAATTAATTCTTCTTCTAATAATTTATCTTTCAGTCGCTCAGCCATACAACCCAAAACACCTATTTTAAGATTTGGATTTTTTCTTTTTTGAGCATTTAGTTCTTTTAGTCTTTTTCTAACTCTTTGTTCGGCATTTTCTCTGATAGAGCAGGTGTTAATAAAAATTGTATCAGCATTAGTTATATCATCTGTTATCCGGAAATCATTTTCCAGCATTATTGAACTAACAATCTCGCTGTCGGAGAAATTCATCTGACAGCCGTAAGTTTCTATATATAGATTTTTGTTTTTTGACATTTAAAATTTTTTTGCAAAGTTAGAGTTTTTTGCAATCCTTATTAAAAAGTTTTTCCTTTATAGCAAAGAGTTTCTTTCAGTCGTTCCGTGTTAGTGTTTTGGAAGAAATGAATTTTTGCAATGCGGAACTCCCTCAGAAAATCCTACTTCAATAAAAGTTATTTAGAAGTATTATTTTCTGAGCCATTCGGTTTGTAATAAAGTGAACAAAGAGAGGTGAAGTTTATAATAGTGGTTTGGTTGGCTTGAAACTCGCGAAAGAATCGTTATACGTTTTCAACCAAACTATGTAAATAGCTTTTTAGCGTATTCTGATAACGGTGTTTTAAAACTAAGATTTTTTAATTATAAATTTTCGATTCATCTTTTAACTTACTCCAGTCTTCTTTTCAGGGAAGTTAAAAAACATTTATTTAAAAAACACTTTTATTAATCATTTATATTGTTATAAATTTGCAGCGGCAAAAATTTCATTGATCTTTATAAAAAACAAGTTTTAAACAATGACAAAAAATCTGGTAATTGTTGAGTCCCCTGCAAAAGCTAAAACTATTGAAAAATTTTTAGGAAAAGATTTTATAGTAAAATCAAGCTTTGGCCATGTAATGGATCTTTCAAAAAAGAATCTTGGTGTAGATATTGAAAATGGATTTATTCCTAATTATGAAATATCTGTTGATAAAAAGAAAGTTGTTTCTGAACTAAAGAAATTATCGAAAGATGCAGAAACTGTATGGCTGGCTTCGGATGAAGACCGCGAAGGAGAAGCTATTTCGTGGCATCTTGTGAATGCACTAAAACTTGATGAAAACAAAACCAAAAGAATAGTTTTTCATGAGATAACTAAAACTGCTATTGTTAAGGCTATTGAAAATCCTCGTAGCATAGATAAAAAATTAGTTGATGCACAGCAAGCAAGACGTGTTTTAGATCGCCTTGTCGGATTTGAACTTTCACCTCTTTTATGGAAGAAAGTGAAACCTGCTCTGTCGGCAGGTCGTGTTCAGTCGGTGGCAGTGAGATTAATTGTTGAGAGAGAAGAAGAAATAAAAAACTTTAAAGTAACATCATCATATAAAGTAATTGCCAAATTAGAAATCGACAATAGTAAAGGAAAAACAAAATTTACAGCGGAGTTGCCGAGAAGATTCAAAACAAAAAAAGAAGCAATTGATTTTTTGGAGCGATGCAAAAATGCCGAGTTTACTATTTCTAAAGTAGAAAAAAAACCGGGGAAAAAATCACCGGCTCCGCCTTTTACAACTTCAACTTTGCAGCAGGAAGCAAGTCGGAAATTAGGTTTTTCGGTGGGTAATACCATGCGTGTTGCACAGCAGTTGTACGAATCAGGTAAAATAACTTATATGAGAACTGATTCGGTGAATTTATCTAATCTGGCTCTGGGAATGGCAAAAGAACAAATCACTAATCTTTATGGAGAAAAATATGTGAAAACACGTAAATTTTCCACAAAAATAAAAGGAGCTCAGGAAGCACACGAAGCCATTCGTCCTACTTACATGAATAATAAAACAACAGGTAAAGATGCTTCACAGAAAAAATTATATGAACTGATTTGGAAGCGAACCATCGCTTCGCAAATGAGTGAAGCGCTACTTGAAAAAACTAATGTTACTATTGATATTTCAACAACAGAAGAAAAATTAATTGCCAAAGGAGAAGTAATAAAATTTGATGGATTTTTAAAAGTTTATTTGGAATCTACTGATGACGAAAATGGTGAAGATAAAAAAAATGTACTTCCTCCTCTTAATAAAGGTGAAAAACTTCAGTTAGATAAAATGATTGCTGATGAGAGATTCACTAAATATCCGCCAAGATATACCGAAGCCAGCTTAGTAAAAAAAATGGAAGAACTCGGAATTGGTCGTCCTTCGACTTATGCCCCTACAATTTCAACAATACAAAAAAGGGAATATGTTGTTAAGGAAGATCGTGCTGGCAAGAATAGAAATTACGATGTGATAATCTTAAAAAATGAGAAAATCACAGAAGAGGTAAAATCTGAAAAAACAGGATTTGAAAAATCTAAGCTTTTCCCGACAGATATTGGAGGAATAGTAAATAAATTTTTGCTTCAATATTTTGATAATATTATGGATTACAATTTCACAGCAAATGTGGAAAAAGAATTTGATGAAATTGCAGCCGGTCAGAAAGAATGGAATAAAATGATCAAAGAATTTTATGGTCCGTTTCATTCAAAGATTGAAAATACCCTTGAAACAGCGAAAAAATTTAGTGGTGAAAAATTGCTTGGAACAGACCCAAAAACAGGATTAAATATTTTTGTAAAAATAGGAAGATTTGGTCCGATGGTACAAATGGGTGATACCGAAAGTGAAGATAAACCCAGGTTTGCCGGATTGAAAAAAGATCAAAGCATTGAAACTGTAACTCTTGAAGAAGCTCTGGAACTTTTTAAATTTCCCAGAAATATTGGTGAATTTGAAGAAAAAGAAATGACTGTGGCAATTGGTCGTTTCGGACCTTATGTTAAACATAACAGTTTGTTTTTTTCACTTAGCAAAACTGATGATCCGATAATGGTAACCAAAGAAAGAGCCATTGAAATAATTGAAGCAAAAAGACTAAAAGACAAAGAAAATACTATCCGTGAATTTGATGAAGATCCAACAGTAAAAGTTCTTAAAGGTAGATTTGGAGCTTATATCAAAATCAAAACCAAAAACTTTAAAATTCCAAAAGGAACTGATCCGGAAAAACTTAGTCTGAAAGATTGTTTGAAAATATCGGACGATCCGAAAAATGCACCAAAGAAGGGTTTTAAGAGGAAGAAGAAATAACTGATGAAATTTTAGATTTATGATTTATGATTTTAGATTTTTATTTATCAATCTACTGATAATAAGCAATATTTTAAAATCTTAAATCTGAATTCTTAAATCTAAAATTGTTTGAACAAGACTTTATGGACAGACTCTAATTAATGTAGTTATATAAGAGTGCTAAAACTTTAAATACTTTAGACATTTGAATAATTGAATATGGATATAGATATTTATTTTGAACCTGTCAGTTTTGACGGTTACAAAACAACTGAAGAAACCGATCGCAAAAAACTTGGAGATGTTGTTAAAGCATATTATCAAAAAGACAAATTCCCTGATCTCGAAAATGTTGATATTGTAATTATTGGAGTTAATGAAGAACGGAATGCATTGAATAATTCCGGTTGTGCGCTTGCACCTGATTCTGTCAGAAAATATCTTTATGAACTTTTTCGTGGAGGGAACAATTTAAAAATTGCTGATCTTGGAAATATCCATAGAGGAAATACAATTGAAGATACTTATTTTGCTTTTACCTCGGTTGTGGCTGAACTGATTTCGAATAATATTATACCTATAATAATTGGCGGGAGCCAGGATTTGACGTATGCAAATTATCGTGCTTATGAAAAGCTAAAACAAATTATTAATATTGTTGCTGTTGATCCTATTTTTGATCTTGGTAAAAAAGAAGAGGAAATTACATCGCGTTCATATTTAAGTAAAATAATTCTCCAGCAACCTAATTTTCTTTTCAATTATACCAATATTGGATATCAGACTTATTTTGTTGATCAGGATGCAATTGAGTTGATGAAAAATCTGTTTTTCGACACTTATCGTCTCGGTACGGTTAGGTCGAATATGGAAGAAGTTGAACCGATTGTAAGAAATGCAGATTTATTGAGTTTTGATGTTTCGGCAATAAGACAGTCGGATGCACCTGGAAACAAAAATGCTTCACCAAATGGTTTTTATGGCGAAGAAGCTTGTCAAATAGCAAGATATGCAGGACTAAGTGATAAACTTAGTTCTATTGGGTTTTATGAGGTGAATCCACAATTGGATAATAATGGGCAAACTGCTCATTTGGTTGCCCAGATGATTTGGTATTTTATTGATGGTTTTGCAAATCGTAAGCATGATTTTCCTCATAAAGAGAAAAAGGAATTTATTAAATATCTTGTTAAAATTGAAGGATATAATGATGAGGTGGTATTTTATAAAAGCAAAAAAAGTAATCGCTGGTGGATGGATGTTCCTGTAAAATCAAGTTTAAAACCTAAGTACGAAAGACATCATCTTATACCTTGTTCATATAAAGATTATCAGACTGCCCTTGAAAATGATATCCCCGACAGATGGTGGAAAGCGTATCAGAAGCTTATGTGATTTTTCGGGTTTCAAGTTTCCCATAAGGGCTAACTTCGTGTCGCAAGTTTCGGGTTTACAAAAAACTGTAAATATTCAATGCGTGTATAGTATTTTTCTAATCATTTTTGTTAATGATTATTTACAAAAAAGCACTTATTTTGTAAATCCCGGAATACAGTTTTGAATATATTTTGTATATTTGCATTTACAAAAACTTAATTTGTATTATAGCAAAGAGTCAGATTTTCTTGTTGATGATAAGTATGTTTTTGAAATTGGCGGAAAAGGAAAAAGTCAAAAACAAATTGCCGGAATTAAGAATTCATTTGTAGTAAAAGACGATATTGAACTTGGAGCAATGAATATTTTACCGCTGTGGATGTTTGGGTTTTTGTATTGAGAGCAAATATTTATGAAAATTTTCTCCCCTTCCATTCAAATTTCAAAAAATTGCCGACAAAACCAATTATTGAAATATATAAAATATAGATCAGTTGTAAAGGAAGAAAGAAAAATAATAGTTTTTTTCGCTTAACAAATTTTGTAATTCCAAATAAAATAGGCAGATCAATAATGCATTTAATGAGAAATAAAATTAATGTATAAGAAATAAGCTCCGGAAAGAAAAAACTAAGAATTGCTCCGGCAAGTAAAAAATAATTAAAAATATAAATAATTAATGAAGTTAAAATGAGCGACATGCTCGAATACCCACGACTTTTTGAAACCCATCTTATCCTTTGATCGAAGAAATCCTTAAAAGTATTTTTTGCTTCTGTATAAACAATGGCATCATAGCTTTTTAAAAAATGAATTGCCTGACTGCCATATTTTTTTTTGATTTTCAGCATAAGAAAAATATCATCCCCCGAAATAAAATTCTCTTCTTTTTCGTTGGTCATTACTTTTGAATATGCAGATTTTGAAAAAGCAAGATTAGCTCCGTTACACATTATCGGATGAGAAATTTTTGCAGCTCCGGCTCCGGAAACAATAAGACTCAAAAACTCAAGATTTTGAATTTTTTTAAACGTAGAATTATCTTTATGAAAACAAACAGGTCCAATAATCATTTTTACTTTCTGTGTTTCGAAATATGCTGCAATTGTAGAAAGCCACTTTTTTCCTATCCGGCAGTCGGCGTCAGTAGTGATAATAAAATCGCCTTTTGAAAAAGAAATTGCGGTTTTAATTGCTTGTTTTTTCCCGCTAAAGTTAAGCTTAGTGTTTCGTGAAGATAATAATGTAATTTCCTTGTCGGGATTTTTGGTGATAAAACTATTAATTATTTCTTCTGTTTTATCAGATGAATTATCATCAATAACAATAATTTCAAATAAATCTTTTGGATAATCTTGTTTGATTAAATCGTTAAGGCAATTTACAATGTTATTTTCTTCATTCCTTGCCGGGATGAGTACACTTAATATTGTTTTGTGCTTTTCCCGCAAAGGAAAATACTCATTCATATTAAACCAGCCATAAGTAAACAAGCCGATAAGAATTACATACATGAGACAAAATCCGCCAAGAAAAATGTAAACTATTGTGATGAATAATTCCATATTATGTTGAATTTTTTCTGAAAAATTTAAGTCTGCACACAAAAACCGTCCCGACAATTGCCGGAATAATAATATTTATAAGCCATAGTGTTGATGAAGCTGAGAAAATTCCTATGTCAATTTGATTGCTTAAAAAGTCGTATTTTTCGAAAAACAAACCGATAAAATAAATAGAAACACTTCCTCGTATTCCAAGCTCTGCCAATGTAATTGTAGGAATAACAGCCATAACGAAATATATTACAGAAACCAAAACAAATGAATAATAAATTGGAATTGAAACGGAAAATAATCTGAGAAGCAAATAAAACTGAAAAGAAAAAACCAAATACCTAAATATACTAATTAGTAAAACAATTAATAATTCTTTTTGTGAATATAATGAAAAGACACTGAGATGTTCTCTAAATTTTTTCCATTTTTTACGAGTAAACTTTTGCAGGAATGTTGTTAATATCGAAACATTAAAATAAAATAAAAGAATAAAAAAATCAATAATAATAACAATTGCAATTAAGCCGTAATAAAAATACCCATAGAAATATTCAGATATGTCAAAAAATTCGGGAACGAAAAATAATACTGCAATTGATCCAAGCAAAAGTGTTGTTATCAGTTGGCTCATGCTACCTATGATAGTAATAAGAATGCCTTCCCAGTGATTAGCTTTTTTTAAAATAAACACTCTGCCGAAATAATCTCCAACACGGTTTGGTGTAAATGCACTAACTGAAATACCTGTCAGAACTCCTTGATAAGAAGTGAAAAAGGGAATACTTTCGATTTTTTTGATAAGATATTTCCATTTCCATGATTCTAAACCTAAATTTACAAACATCAATAAAAAAATAATAAACAGTTGAAAAACAAAACCGGTTGAAGTAAAAAGCTCTTTGAAAAGATCAAATACTTCAGCAAGGTCTTTTTTATAGAAAATTTCTCTGTAAACAAAATAGTAGGTAGCAATAATAATTACAAACCTGATAAGATAGTTATATGTTTTACGTATTTTTGTTTTCATTGCAAATCACAAAATTATAAATTTTTGAAACCCGATAAAATCATATTAGGCATCGACCCAGGCACAAATATTATGGGTTACGGAATAATCCACAATAAAAATAATAAGATTGAACTTATTACCATGGGGGTTATAAAATTAGGAAAATATTCTAATCATGCCTTAAAACTAAAGAAAATTTTTGAAAGAGTATTAGCATTAATCAAAGAATATAAACCGGACGAACTGGCAATTGAGGCTCCGTTTTTTGGAAAGAATGTGCAGTCGATGCTTAAACTCGGGCGGGCACAGGGAGTTGCGATGGCTGCCGCATTATATCAGGACGTGCCAATATTTGAATATTCGCCTAAAAAAATTAAACAATCGATTACCGGAAATGGAAATGCTTCAAAAGAACAGGTGGCAGCTATGCTTATGAGTCTTATAAAAATCACAGAAGCTCCGGAATTTCTCGATGCTACTGATGCTTTGGCTGCGGCTGTTTGTCATTATTTCCAAAAGAATATTGGTGATGATGGAGATAAATATACCGGATGGAAGAGTTTTGTTAATAAGAATCCGGGAAGGGTGAAGAAATAAGTGAATGATTGAGTGACTTGTGGAGCTAATTGTAATTAATCGTAATTGATGGTAATTAGTTGTAATTAATTGTAATTGATGGTAATTAATGGTAATTGGTTGTAATTAATTGTAATTGATGGTAATTAATGGTAATTGGTTGTAATTAATGGTAATTGGTTGTAATTTGATTTATTGTTTTGGACCAATTGTTTTTATATAATTATTAATTTTTATACCAATTATTTCTAATTTGTTTAATAACTCATTGGAAACATCGTTTGAGATTAATTTTCGATTTTTAGCTTTTGTTATCCATGTTTTAGTTTCAAATAGCGAACCTCGTGCATAATAACTAAAATTTTTTCTTTCCTTGTAATGATATCTACCGATGCCTTCGCTTAAATTTGCTGCAATAGAGTCTGCTGAACGGACAAGTTGTTTTCCTGAAGTATCTTTGTCAAAGTAATCCCATTTAATAACATTGGAATAAACTAATTCACCCAAGTCCATTGCAAGATTGTAAACATTAAAGTCTTCTAATTTCATTGTTAATATATTGTTATAATTAGTAAAAAAAATGATTGATTTTGTTGTAACTGCCATAAATTACGTGTAACCAATTACCATAAATTACGTGTAGCAAATTACTACAAATTACAGCTTAGCTAAATTACCATATTTTAAAAAAATGCCTTCGCAATTTTAATATCTGCCTGTCTTGTGATTTTTATGTTTTCGGGATTTCCTTCAACGAGGTTAATTTTTATTCCGGTGGATTCTACAACACTTGCATCATCGGTAAAATCTTCACAGAAATCTTGTTTGTAAGCTATTTTTATTTGTGATGAACGAAATATTTGAGGAGTTTGAACTATCCTGAAATTTTCTCGGTCAGCTGGTAAATTTTGTGAATTTTTTATTTCTCTTATAGATTCATTAATTGTAATAACGGGCACAGCATTTCCCAGTTTTTCGGCAGTTTCAAAACAATTTCTGATTACTTCTTTTTTAACAAAAGGTCTAACACCATCATGAACTGCAATTAAACATTCTTCACTAATTACAGATAATCCGTTTTTAACCGACTGAAAACGTGTTTCACCTCCTTTAATAAGTTGATGAGGGATTTGAAAATTATATTTTTTACATAATTCATCCCATGTTTCAAAAGATGTTTCCGGTAGTACGAGAACTATTTTAATTTTATTGGAATAATCAAAAAAAGTATTTATTGTATGCATCAAAATAGGAAGATTGTTCAATAAAATAAATTGTTTGGGTATTCCGGCATTCATTCTTTTGCCGCTTCCTCCGGCTGTTACTATGATGAATTTTTTCAAATAGTATAGATTATTAACATTTTTTTGAATATGAAAACAAGATTTTTGGTTTTGTGTTTCGAGTTTATAACCTTAAACTTCAAACTCAAAACTCGAAACCTAAAACTTCATCTACTTTTGTTCTTGCTTTAAATTATAAGCATTGCATCACCATAAGTAAAAAAGTTATATTTTTTCTTTATAGCTTCTTTATATGCTTTCATCAAAAAATCGTGTCCTGCAAAAGCAGAAGCAGCCATCATCATTGATGATTGAGGCAGATGAAGATTTGTGATCATTGCATCTGCAACAAGAAATTTATACGGAGGAAAAATAAATTTATTTGTCCATCCTTTAAAAGGTTTAATTTTTTTAGTGATAGAAACGGTTGTTTCAAGTGCTTTCATCGAGGTAGTTCCGACAGCACATATTTTCTTATTATTATCTTTTGCTTTGTTGATAATATCAGCATTGTATTGGTCAACTAATATTTCCTCCGAATCCATCTTATGTTTAGTAAGGTCTTCTACTTCGATATTTCTGAAATTTCCCAGTCCTGCATGAAGAGTAATATTTGCAAAATCAATACCGGCAAGTTCAAGACGTTTCATAATTTGACGACTAAAATGAAATCCGGCAGTAGGAGCGGCAACAGAACCTTCGTGTTTTGCATAAATTGTTTGATATCTTTCTGCATCTTCCGGCTCTATGGGGCGATTATGTATTTTTGGTAATGGCGTTTTCCCTAATTTTTGAATGGTTTTTTTGAAGTTTTCGTGAGGGCCGTCATATAAAAATCTAATAGTTCTTCCTCTGGAAGTTGTATTATCAATTACTTCAGCAATTAGTGATTCATCTTCACCAAAAAACAATTTATTTCCTATTCTAATTTTTCTGGCAGGATCAACCATAACATCCCACAAACGAGTTTCTTTATTTAATTCTCTCAAAAGAAAAACTTCTATTTTTGCTCCGGTTTTTTCTTTTTCGCCAAATAAAATGGCAGGAAAAACCTTAGTATCGTTAAGAACAAAAATATCTCCATCCGAAAAATAATCCAAAATATCTTTAAATATTATATGCTTAATTGTTTGATCTTTTCTGTTTAATACGATCAATTTTGATTCATCCCTGTTTAAAGGAGGATGATTAGCAATAAGTTCCGGTGGCAAAAAAAACCTGAATTGTGATAATTTCATATTATATAGTGGGATTTTAGATGTTTAAAAACAGCCTGCAAAAGTAAATAAATTCTTACAATTTGTCAAGTTTTGACATCTAATATAATAAATATAAACAGGTTTGTCAAGTATTATTTTTGATGTTGTAAAATTTTCTTTATTTCTTCAAGGTCAAAAGCGTCTTCAAGAGTGTGTTTTCCGATTCGTGTTCGGACAAGAGATGACATATATGCGCCTGAATTTAAGGCTTTTCCAAAATCACGAGCAATAGCACGAATGTAAGTTCCTTTGCTGCAAATAATTTTAAAATTTATTTTTGGTAAATCAATTTTGGTAATTTTAAATTCTGAAATATTAATGGTTTTTGCTTTGATTTTTACTTCTTCATTTTTCCGTGCATATTCATAAGCTCTTTTACCATTTATTTGAATTGCTGAAAATTTTGGTGGATATTGAAGTTGTGATCCTAAAAATGATTCTGCTGTTTTGTGTAACAATTCAGGGGTGATATGATCGATAGGAAAAGTATGGTCAATTTCTGTTTCCAAATCATACGAAGGGGTAGTAACTCCAATAGTAAAAGTGCCGGTATATTCTTTTTCAAGACCTTGGTATTCATCAATCTTTTTTGTATTTTTTCCTGTGCAAATTATTAGTAATCCTGTAGCAAGAGGGTCTAAAGTACCGGCATGTCCAACCTTTATTTTTTTTATATTATAATGATGTTTTAATAAATACCTGATACTATTGACTACACTAAACGAAGTCCATGAATAAGGCTTATTAATAAAAAGAGTTTCTCCTTTTATAAAATCATATTCTTTTTTTGATGAAATTTCTTGCATAAATAATTAGTGCCACTAAGAAAACTCAGTATTAATTGGTGTGGCTTTTAAGAAGGCGTCAAGAACGAGGCTTGTGAAGTATTTAAAATCAGAGTCCGTACGGATGACTGATTTTAAATACGAGCATAACGAAGTTATTGACGTTTTCTTAGAGCCATTAATTAGGCAAATATAATAGCCAGTATTCCAATAATAAAACAATAAATTGAAAAATAAATCAAACTGCCTTTTTTCACAATTCCTATCATCCATTTACAGGCAAGGAGTCCGGAAATAAATGCTGCAAAAAAACCAACGATTAAAGGAACTACTCCAACAGTAGTTTGAGATGTCATTTCACCGCTAAAAACATTTAACAGATTTGCTCCAAGAATGGGGACTAAAACCATTAAAAAAGAGAATTTTGCCATTATTACTTTTTTATTTCCCAAAAGTAATCCTGTAGAAATTGTAGCTCCCGAACGCGAAATTCCTGGCAAAACAGCAAAAACTTGTGCAATTCCGATTATAAATGAGTCAACAAATGATATTTTACGAAGATTTGATTTTGGGAGATATGTTGAAGCAAGCAAAAGAGAAGTTACAATTAACATTGAACCGACAAACAGCAAATTTCCTGTAAAAAATTCTTCAATTTCTTCTTTAAAAAATAATCCAAGTATTATAACAGGTATCATCGAAATGATAAGTTTTACTATATATTTGTTATTATCATCCCATTTGAATAAAAACAATCCTTTGAATAATTCAAGAAGATCTTTGTAAAAAATAATTATTGTACTTAAAACTGTTGCTCCATGAACAACTACAGTAAATATCAAACTTTTTTCGGCATCAACACCAAGAATAACTTTTCCAAGTTCGAGATGACCACTGCTACTAACAGGTAAAAATTCGGTAAGACCTTGGATTAGTCCAAGTAAAAGTGCTTCAAACCAATTCATATTGATAACTATTTTTTTGGTCGTTTCATTATAGCAAAAATTTCAATAACATATCCGATAAGGATAAGAATAGGAGCCAGAGTAAGTCTTCTGAAACTGAAAAGTTTGTCGCTGAATACATCAGGATCGTCAGAACCACCACCTATCATTAATAAGAAACCAATAACAATAAAAGCAATTCCAATAAGCAAAAGCTTATAATTCTCTTTTGAGAATACAAAATTTATTGATTCCTCTTTTTTATCTTTTTTTGTTGTTTTCATCTGATGAAATTTTTAGCGGTTTCAAAAATACTATAATTTTCAGAAAACACTTGGGATTTAACAATATTTAACTCACTCAATCTTTGAATCCTGAGGATTTGCAAGTCCTATATATTCAATCAATTCTACTTTTACCGAACCGATAATTACTTCTGATCGTAGCAAAACAGGGATATGATTTTTATCATCACTAATCCAAAGTGTCATTGGATATTCTTCATCAAAAACTTCTCCTTTTACAACCTTTGGTTTAAATTTCAGGCATTTAAATTCACCGGCTTTTGTTCTAACTGTTTCTTTTCCACAATAAATTATTCGGGAAATGTATAATGAATCATCAAGCATAAATTCAACCCGAAACTCCTGATCAATTTTTGCATTATTATAATCAAGATTTCTCATCATATAAAATGACGAAACTATGTCCTGAATATTTGGCGGGACCTCTCTTTTCATTCTGCTGCTTTTAGCGAGATGATCAAATTGATTAAAATTAATATCATCATCTCGTGTATAACCGCCTTGCCTTGTTCTTCGAATAAAAAGCCAGGGAATAAGAGCTTCTTCATCAATATATGATTCATATCGATCATCTACTTTAAAAAACCAGTTGAATATACCAACCGACTTTCCAAGAACCTCCAAGTGATAAGTGTCTCTATTATGAAATTTTCTAACATCCGGTAAAACCGAAAGTGTTCCGAAACCTGCCGTTAAATATGTGGTGAGCCATGAGTCATAAAAGATTCTGTATTTTAGAACTTCGCCTCGTTTAAATGCAGAGTTTTTAACTTTTCGTAATCCCCCTGCTGAAGATGAAAAAGTAAAAACGATTGAAAAAAGTAATATGAAAATAATTTTTTTTTGCATTAATTATTCTATTGTAAATATTGTTTTAATATTTATTTTTACTCTTGGATATTATGGACAAACACTAAACAACAATATTTATTATTCTTTTCGGAACGACAATTATTTTTCTCGGCGTTTTTCCCTCAATCCATTTCTGAGCTTCTTTTGCTTCAAGTGCTGCTTTTTCTATTTCGTCTTTTGGCATGTCAACCGGTAACTCAAGTTTAAAACGCATTTTACCATTAAACGAGACAGGATAAGTAAAAGTATTTTCTGCTACAAAATCTTTATTGAATTCGGGATACTTTGCCTTAGTGATGCTTTTTTCGTTACCGAGTAGTGACCATAATTCTTCAGCAATATGAGGTGCATAAGATGAAACCAAAATTGCAAGCGGTTCCAAAATTTCTCTTTTGTTACATTTAAGATCAGAGAGTTCGTTTACGCAAATCATAAAAGTACTGACCGCCGTATTAAAAGAAAATCTTTCAATATCGTCCTTAATTTTTTTAATGGTTTTATGTAAAACTTTTAATTCTTCCTTTGAAGCTTTTGCATCTGAAACATCAAAATTATTTGATTCATTATGATATAATCGCCATAGTTTTTTAATAAATCTAAAAACTCCTTCTATACCTTTTGTGTCCCAAGGCTTGTGTGTTTCAAGTGGTCCAAGAAACATTTCATATAATCTGAGAGTATCTGCACCATATTCGTCAATTAAATAATCAGGATTTTGAACATTGTGTTTGGATTTTGACATTTTTTCGACCTCCCAGCCGCAAATATATTTCCCGTCTTCGAGAATAAATTTTACATCATTATATTCTGATCGCCACTTTTTAAATTCATCAATATTCAAAATATCATTATCAACTAAATTGATATCAACATGTAGTGGAGTTGAAAATAATTGTCTGTCTTTTACACCATGCGAAACAAATAATGGTTTGAGATCACGAACTTCGTGGTGATTAAAAATAACCCCTTTTTCTTTATGTTCAAGTGCTTCAATGGTTTCATCAATTACTGCTTCGATGTTTTCAATAATATCTGCAATAGGAATAAGAATTAATTTTTTATTTGTTGTTTTGATGTACTCTTTATAAAAAGACTCAAGTTTTTCAAGTTTTTTCTGGCTTCTTATCTCAACAATTAAATTCTCCTTTTTATTATAGAAATCAAATCTCCTGTGACCATCTTTATAATTTCTTATAAACTCATGTTCTAATTTGTTTTTTTTAATGTACTCCCAAAGTAAATACTCGGCATATTTTTCCATATTTACTCTATAAACAAAACTGCTTCTTCCTTGTATTTTGCCTTGGTTAATAAGTTTTTTATAGGGTTCATCTTTACAAACCATTCCTATATCGAATAAAAATTTGTTCCAGAAACGAGAATAAATTAAATGCCCGGTTCCATGCTCGTCCCCTCCAATGTAGAGGTCAACATCTTGCCAGTATTGATTTGCTTCTTTCGAAAAATATTCTTTATTATTTTTAGGATCCATATAACGAAGATAATACCCGCTTGATCCTGCAAAGCCGGGCATGGTGTTGGTTTCGAGAGGATAGCCGTCTTTTGTTTTCCAGCTTTTAGCACGTGCCAAAGGTGGTTCTCCGCTTTTTGTCGGCAGATATTTATCAACTTCGGGAAGTTTGAGGGGAAGTTCTTTTTCGTCCAGAACGTAAGGCACCCCATCTTTATAATAAACAGGAAACGGCTCGCCCCAATATCGTTGTCTGCTAAAAATTGCATCACGGAGCCGGTAATTAATTGTTCCGTAGCCTGCATTTTTTTCTTCAAGTTTTTTAATAACTGCTTTAATGGCATCTTTTACTTCCATCCCGTCAATAAAATCTGAATTCATCATTTTGCCGGTTTTGGCATCATAAGATTCTTCAGAAATATCACCACCCGAAACTACCTGAATAATTGGAATGTCAAAATGTTTTGCAAAAGCATAGTCGCGGCTATCGTGTGCCGGCACTGCCATAATTGCTCCTGTTCCGTATCCGGCAAGAACATAATCTGCAATCCAGATAGGGATTTTTTTTCCGTTAAGGGGATTAATTCCATAAGCTCCTGTAAATACACCTGTGATATTTTTTACTTCTGCCATTCGTTCTCTTTCCGAACGGTTTTTAGCTCTGGTAACATACTCATCAACTTTTTCTTTCCTTTCGGGAGATGTAATTTTTTCAACAAGTTCGTGCTCAGGAGCAAGAACCATATATGTGGAACCGAATAAAGTATCGGGGCGGGTTGTGAAAACGGAAACCCCACCTAAATCCTCCCCAACCCCACCTAAATCCTCCCCATAGGGGAGGACTTTGTTATCTAAATACTTTGTAATTTTATTAATTACTTCATCAGTATTTGTTACAACTTCATTATTAGAAAAACGGATGACTGAAAATCCAAGTTTATTTAAAATTTCAGTTCTTTCCTGATCTTCTTCAATTTGTGTATCATGAATTTTACCATCAATTTCAATAATGGTCATTTTTTCTAAACAAACGAAATCAACAATAAATTTATTAATAACATGCTGTCTTCTAATTTTGTAGCCAATTTGTTTTTCTCTTAATCTTTCCCAAATAATTGATTCAGCTTCAGTTGGATTTTTCCTCGCTTCCTTAGCTTTTTCTTTTAATAAAGCCCACATTTGAGAATCAGTATTATAAAACGGAGGAATATCTTTTTCTACAAAATAAATAGAACTTTTTTCTCCCTCCCTATTGGGGAGGGTTGGGGAGGGGTGTTTTTTTTCCCCCTCCCCAATGGGGAGGGCCGGGGTGGGGTGAAATCTCACCATCGCTCCTTCGCTTCTACCTATCCAATTTCTTTGAACTTCTTTTAACGAATCTGTCCAGTCAACTGTTTCCAGCCCGTCAAGTAATCTTTGAGCATAAGCGGTAATTCTCAACGACCATTGTTTCATTAATTTTCGTTCAACAGCATGCCCGCCTCTTTCCGAACAACCGTCTTTCACCTCATCGTTTGCAAGAACGGTTCCTAAATCAGGACACCAGTTTACCATGGTTTTTGAAATATATGCAAGACGATAATTTAACAATATTTCCTGTTGTTGTTTTTCGGTTTTCGATTTCCATTCTTCAGCCGAAAAAATTTCTGTTTCATCACAAGCTGCATTAATATTTTTGTTTCCTGAAGTTTCAAAATCTTTTATTAGTGAGCCAATTGATTGAGCTTTATCCTTATTTTTATCATACCACGAATTGAATAATTGAATAAAAACCCACTGAGTCCATTTGTAATAATGAGGATCGCAAGTTCTTACTTCCCTGTCCCAATCATAAGAAAAGCCAATATTATCAAGCTGCTCTCTGTATTTTTCAATATTTTTATTAGTTGTAATTTCAGGATGTGTTCCCGTTTGAATTGCATATTGTTCAGCCGGCAGACCATAAGCATCAAATCCCATAGGATGTAGAACATTGAAACCTTCTAATCGTTTGTATCTTGAATAAATATCCGATGCAATATATCCTAATGGATGACCAACATGTAATCCTGCCCCCGAGGGATAAGGAAACATATCGAGAACATAATATTTAGGTTTGTTGTGATCGATTTCTGCTTTGTAGGTCTTATTTGTACTCCAGTACTTTTGCCATTTTTTTTCTATCTCTCTGAAGTTATATTCCATCTTGTTAAAAAATTATCAAATATTATAATTATTGGTTGCAATTACTTGAATCTGCGAAATTAAAAAAAAGAACATTAAAATCATAAAACCATACATGAATACATTCCGAAAAGTAATTTTAGCCACAAAACCACTAAGACTCAAAGAATTCACAAAGTTTATTATATTGATTGTGCGTTCTTTGTGTATCTTGGTGTCTTAGTGTCAATTTTTCTTTTTTCTTTTTTTGGAATTTGAATATTTAGTCATTGGAATTTATTTGTTATTTGGTGCTTAAATTCATGTTTATTTGTATTTTTACATAAAAAACTTTTATGCTTGAAAAAAGAATAATATGGGCTACCACCAGATCAGTACTTGAAACAAATAAATATAAAAACAAACGTAGTGGTGAACGAAGTAAAAGTCATTGGTCTTTATTTGAAAGATGTTTGAGGCTATTTGTTTTCTTTTTAAAGGTTTCAGGTTTGTATAAAAAAGGAATGCAAAATGCCAGAAATATCAAGATAAAAGAAATTGAACTTGAATTTAAAAACCTTCCTCCTTCTTTCAATAATTATAAAATACTTCATCTTTCCGACCTTCATATCGACAGCCTTCCGGGACTTGATAATATTATTTCTAAGAAAATTGAATCTTTGAATTATGATGTTTGTGTTCTTACCGGAGATTATCGACGAAGTATAAGCGGGAGTTTCAAAAGTATTATGCGACCAATGAAAAAAGTAATTGATTCCATTAAAGCTAAAGATGGAATTTACGCAGTTTTAGGTAATCACGACACTTATCTTATGGTTGAATATGAAGACAGAATTGGCGTAAAAATATTAGTAAACGAGACAATTTTCATTGAAAAGGGAAAAGATAAAATTGCCATTACTGGAACAGATGATCCATTTTATTATTTTACTGATCAAGCAATTATGTCATTAGATGAACCAATAAATAATTTCAAAATAGCATTAGTTCATACTCCCGAATTATATGATGTTGCAGCAGATAATAATTACAATCTTTATTTATGCGGACATACCCATGGAGGACAAATTTGTCTGCCCGGTGGTATTCCAATAATTACACATCAATTTGATGATAAAAAATTTATTAAAGGTTTGTGGAAAGAGAAAAATATGACAGGATATACAAGCCCGGGTTGCGGTGTTTCGGGTATTCCAGTACGCTTTAATAATTTTGGAGAGATTACTTTGTTTACTTTAAAGGGGAAAGGATGATTGTTGGGCATAATGGAAATATGGGAAATATGGAAATATGGGAAATAAGGAAAATACCTTTATACCTTTATTTCCCCTATACCTTTATACCTTTTATACCTTTCTAATAAATTACTCGCAAAGTCAAAAAAAATTAGAAATAGATTAATAAACTGATAAACTACTTTTTTAGTAATTTAGCCCTCTCATGTCAAAACAAGAAGAAAAATATAATAGACGCCGACTTAAGTCTTCATATATTACTACAATTGTGAGTGTTACTTTAGTATTATTAATGTTGGGTGTATTGGGATTGATTATTTTACATGCCAAAAAACTTTCAGATCACGTTAAGGAAAACATAGGATTTTCGATTATTATGAAAGAAGGCATTAAAGAAGCTGAAATTATTCAGCTACAAAAAACTTTAGATGCCACCAATTACGTTAAAACGACTGAATATATCACAAAAGAAAAAGCAGCCGAAGATTTAACTAATGATCTTGGCGAAGATTTTATTAGCTTTCTAGGATACAATCCACTTCTCCCTTCTATTGATCTCAGGTTTAAAGCCCAATACGCTAATTTGGATAGTCTCCAAACCATTGAAAACAAATTGCTAAAGAATAAAAATGTAAAAGAAGTCTTGTATCAAAAATCCCTTGTTAATTTGATAAATAAAAATCTTCGCAAAATCAGCCTGATACTTTTGGGATTTAGTATATTGCTTTTGATTATCGCTATTGCCCTGATAAATAATACGATTAGATTATCTGTTTATTCAAAACGTTTTTTGATTAGAACTATGCAATTAGTGGGAGCAACACAAGGATTTATTAGAAAACCGTTTATTTTTAAAAGTATTATGCAGGGAATTTACAGTGCATTTATTTCTATAGTTTTCTTGGCGGGAATAATATATTTTTCACAAAAAGAATTACCCGAGCTTATCGATCTTCAGGATCTTAATATTTTTCTTATTCTTTTTGGTACTGTAATTTTATTGGGAATTATTATCTCCAGTTTTTCTACATTTTTTGCTGTAAAAAAATATCTTAAAATGAATACCGACAGGCTTTATTTTTAAGTTGAGTAATTCACATTGAAATTGTTTTTGTTTGTAGATTAATTGCCTTAAACCCAGAAATAAACCACAATTTTGTTGCAATAGAAGAAAAAAAGTTGTATTATTGTTTTCAAATAATAAAATTTTAATAATGACAATTTCGCATTTTAAAAAATCAGGATATTTATTGTTTCTGATTTTATTTCCATTTTCTTTTTGCTGTTCTCAAACAATATATGATCTGCCTTATCAACCTTATAGCGCAGTTTTTAATGATTATGACCTTGATGGTGATAATGATATATTTATAAGTTGTCCTTCAAGTGATACAATCGTAATTTTACATAATACCGGATATGGAA
>JAIORY010000038.1 GCA_021107915.1 Bacteroidales bacterium
AATGACTAAAATTAGTAAATGACTAAAATTTAAAATGACTAAAATTAGTAAATGATTAAAATTATTAAATTGCTGGAAGGTCTGAGATTGAAATATTGTGAAAGCTGTTGTTTTAGCATTTTTAATGGTTGCAATCAATCAAATCTGTCCATTTTTACTTTTAAAGAATTTTCTTTAAAAGCAGATGACAAAGTTAATAATAATTTTTAATTCAGAATGGAAATGATTATAAATAAGTTTTAAATAAGGGTAATTTTTTGAGCTATTGAATTATAACTTTCCTGATTCCGTAATAATTTTTTTCATTACTTGCTTTTATCAAATACAATCCTTTTTCCCATCCCTTAACATCTACTTCAACTTTTTCTTGTCCTTTAGGGATTTTTATTTCCTTAATTTTACTTCCCATAAGATTAAATATTTCGATAGTAGTGTTTTGAATTTCGAATATCGAACACCGAATTTCGAATGATGATTTTGTAGGGTTGGGATAAACTCTAAGCAAAACATTTCCGGTTTTTATTTCGTTTATTCCAACGCAATTATAAACCCAAGTTAGTTTTTCTTCTGACCAATCTGATTCTCCACAATCGTTATAACTTCTTGCCGAAATTGCTACTTCTCCTTCGTATTGTTGGTTCCAAGTAATGTATGCTGAAAGCGAATCCTGTAATATTGTCCCTGCTTCTTCCGGTTCTATTTGCCACTCATAGCCCCAAGCACCTGCTGCCGTATTTATTTCATATATACTTGTTGAATCTGTAGTATAGCAAAGAGTATCCGGGCCGGTGGGCTGTGTTGGGGTTTGGGGCTGGTATTGAGAGCAGTCTTTTATTTCTAATATCCATGCATCTATATCCCAATTTCCATAAGGAGCACATTCAACATCATCACTTTGATAAGCCGATTGAGCTGCAAGCACGAAATTATAATCACTTTTCTTTAAAACAGCATGGACTCCATGAAACTTTTCAGTTCGTTCACCCCCATAGCAGTGCTGCCATTCTATTTCACCTATACTATTTAACTTTACTACCCAAATATCATAAAAAAAATCTAAAGAGTGATTACCTGATACATCTCCATCATTCGATCCTGTATGGCCCATTACTATATAACCACTATCCTCTGTTTGTGTTATATAAATAGGAAAATCATACCCAGAACCACCAATACATCGTTGCCAAATAATGTTGCCATAAAAATCAATTTTGCAAACCCAAATATCTACACCATGAATATCACCGGGTATTCCATGAAAACCACTTACATCACCATCATTTGATGTGGTTGATCCAAGAATAACATATCCGTCATGTGTTTCAATAATATCATGACCAAGATCATTGTATGTTCCTCCATAGCATAATTGTCTTATGATATTTCCAGATAAGTCTAATTCTACAATCCAAATATCAGTCCATTCAGATGTTCCCATGTGATTACAGTCAATCATGCCACCATTTTCCTGATAGCCACCTATCATTAATACAGTGGTATCCGAAGTCAATTTAATTTTTAATGCATTTTCTTGTCCCTGATTACCAAGAGTTTTTTCCCACTCAATATTGCCAATAGAATCAATTTTACATAACCAAATATCATTCATACCGTACCAAGTACTAACATCTCCACCTGCATACATTATTCTACCCATCATTACTAATCCACCATCAGGTGTTAATACAGCATCTCTTGTGTCACATGAGCGATTACCATAACTGTTTTCCCATATGATATCTCCTGTTTTATTGATTTTAACTATCCAAAAATTTCCGGGTCTGCCATTTTGGACATCTCCATCTGTTGAAACTGACATATTTAACAAATAAAATGTGCTATCATCTATACTAATAATTTTAATTGGTCCATCTCCGTCACTTCCTCCATAACATTTTTCCCATAATACATTGCCAACGCTATCAGTACATACTATCCAAGCTTCACTTGAACCATGATAATTTGTTATACCCAAACCATTTGTATGTATACCAATAGAAAACAAATAACCTTCGTCAAGTCTTTCTATACCATATGCTCTATCCAATTCTTCTGTTCCAAGGCATTGTTGCCATTTTATTTCAGGTATCTGAGAATAGGAAAAAAAATAAAATGAGATAAATATTATTAATAAAAAAAAATTTGCTTTCATAATACTTAGTTTAAGTAACAGGTGTTACAAATTATCTTTTGTAACACCTGCCAAAATTTATTTAGCTAATAACAATTTTACCGGATTTACTTAAACCCGAAACAAATAATGTATAAAAATATATACCGGATTTAATAAGTCTGGTGTCCCAAATATACTGACCCTGTTTTCTTGTAATAACAAACTGTTTAATAAGATTGCCTGAAATATCAGTGATTCTTATTGTACCTTCAGATTCTTCGTTTGGCAATTCGTAAGTAAATGCCACCCATGTACTCGCCGGATTAGGCTCTGCTGTATTTTTTAATTTATACATCTCTGTTTGTATCATCATTTTCAAATTAACGAATTAACGAATTTTCAAACGACCGAAGGAAGTCCGTACGAAGTGAAATAAGTCCGTATGGATGGATTAATTAACAAGCACTTTCACACTACCATAAATTCCGTTTTCGGAATGTACTCTGACAAAGTAAATTCCTTTTGCCCAACCTTTGGTATTGACCTTTGCTTTTATTTGCCCTTTAGGATTAATTATCTCCTTAACTTTTACTCCAAAAGTGTTATAAATTTCAATAACTCCTTTTTGAATATCGAATTTCGAACACCGAATTTCGAATGATGATTTGGCGGGGTTGGGATAAACTCTAAGCAAAACATTTCCGGTTTTTATTTCGTTTATTCCAACGCAATTATAAACCCAAGTTAGTTTTTCTTCTGACCAATCTGATTCTCCACAATCGTTATAACTTCTTGCCGAAATTGCTACTTCTCCTTCGTATTGTTGGTTCCAAGTAATGTATGCTGAAAGCGAATCCTGTAATATTGTCCCTGCTTCTTCCGGTTCTATTTGCCACTCATAGCCCCAAGCACCTGCTGCCGTATTTATTTCATATATACTTGTTGAATCTGTAGTATAGCAAAGAGTATCCGGGCCGGTGGGCTGTGTTGGGGTTTGGGGCTGGTATTGAGAGCAGTCTTTTATTTCTAATATCCATGCATCTATATCCCAATTTCCATAAGGAGCACATTCAACATCATCACTTTGATAAGCCGATTGAGCTGCAAGCACGAAATTATAATCACTTTTCTTTAAAACAGCATGGACTCCATGAAACTTTTCAGTTCGTTCACCCCCATAGCAGTGCTGCCATTCTATTTCACCTATACTATTTAACTTTACTACCCAAATATCATAAAAAAAATCTAAAGAGTGATTACCTGATACATCTCCATCATTCGATCCTGTATGGCCCATTACTATATAACCACTATCCTCTGTTTGTGTTATATAAATAGGAAAATCATACCCAGAACCACCAATACATCGTTGCCAAATAATGTTGCCATAAAAATCAATTTTGCAAACCCAAATATCTACACCATGAATATCACCGGGTATTCCATGAAAACCACTTACATCACCATCATTTGATGTGGTTGATCCAAGAATAACATATCCGTCATGTGTTTCAATAATATCATGACCAAGATCATTGTATGTTCCTCCATAGCATAATTGTCTTATGATATTTCCAGATAAGTCTAATTCTACAATCCAAATATCAGTCCATTCAGATGTTCCCATGTGATTACAGTTTATCATGCCTCCATTTTCCTGATAACCTCCAATCATTAATACTGTATTATCCGAAGTCAATTTAATTTTACTTGCATTTTCCTGTCCCTGATTGCCAAGAGTTTTTTCCCATTCAATATTGCCTATGGAATCTAATTTACATAACCAAATATCATTCATTCCGTACCAAGCACTAACATCTCCACCGGCATACATTATCCTACCCATCATTAACAATCCACCATCAGGTGTTAAAATGGCATCTCTCGGATCACACGAACGATTACCATAGCTGTTTTCCCAAATAATATCTCCCGTATCATTTATTTTAACAATCCAAAAATTTCCAAGTCTGCCGTTTTGCACATCTCCATCGGATGAAAATGAGTGATTTAACAGATAAAATGTTTTATTATCAACCGGAATCATTTTATGAACTCCATCTCCTTCGCTTCCTCCATAACATCTTTCCCATATTACACTACCAATACTATCAGTATTAACTATCCATGCATCAGTTATACCATGGTAATTAGTGATATTTTGACCATCAGAACTAATTTGAATACCAATATAATAACTATTTTCCTCACCATGTATTATACTATAAGCATCATCTCTTTCTTCTGTGCCAAAACATTGCTGCCACGAAATATGGTTAATTTGAGAAAACACTATTACAGAACTGAATAGAAGAGTTATTAATAAACAAATAAATTTTATTTTCATTTTGATTAGTTTTAATTAAAGTGTTGCGGTTGAATACCGCAACACTTAATATAACAACACTTAATTTATAACAATCTTACCGGTCTTTGATAAACCGTTTGATATTATAGTATAAATATATACACCGGTTTTTACTAAGCGTGTATCCCAAACTTGTTGTCCTTGTTCTTCTGTAATAATAAACTTTTTTATAACATTGCCGGAAATATCAGTAATTCTTATTAAACCATCCGATTCTTTATTTGGCAATTCATAAGTAAATGCCACCCATGTTCTCGCCGGATTTGGTGAGACAGACACTTTTAGTCCGAAAGCTTCATTAAAAGAATTCCCGATTAAAGTATTGTTGTTTTTCAGACCGATAGTAAATCTTGTATATATCAATTGATATTTTATATAAAAAAATCAAATTTATCAAAAAATAATACAAATTGCAAGTCTTTAAAGAAAATATATTTTGGTCGTAGAAAATATAAAATGTTATTAATCTATTTCCCGGTCAACTGCTGAAAAATCTCCTCAATGCTTTTGGTCTCTTTGTTCATCGACAAAACTTTAATATTGTTTTTTACGGCAAATTCAAAAATGTCGGAACGAATATCTTTTCCGCTTTTAGTTTCGATGATCCATGTATTTTTATTTACTTTCTTTAGACTGCTGATCTCGTCAATCTCTCTTAATTTATTTTCGGAAATATCAGCATCAAATTCTACCGAAATAATTTCCTTGCCTGAATGTATTTTCGAAAGGTTTTTTGTGAAATCATCAGCAACGATTTTTCCATTGTTAATGATAATAGCTCTGTCGCAGATTGCTTCCACTTCCTGCATAATATGAGTCGAAAGCATTATAGTTTTTTCTTTTCCGATATTTTTTATTAATGACCGGATTTCGAGAAGCTGGTTAGGATCAAGTCCCGAAGTTGGTTCGTCAAGGATGAGTACATCAGGGTCGTGTATCAAAGCCTGTGCAAGTCCCACTCTTTGACGATATCCTTTCGAAAGAGCTCCTATCTTTTTTTTATATTCAAGTTCCAAACCGCACATCTCAATCATTTTGTCAATTTGAGAAGAAGTTTTTTTGCCGAGTTTGTGAATTCCGGCAATAAAACTCAGATATTCTCTGACATACATTTCGAGATAAAGAGGATTATTTTCGGGTAGGTATCCAATACATTTCCTGACTTCAATCGCCTGTTCATAAATATCAAAATCATTAACAAAAACATCACCCGAAGTAGGGGGGATAAAGCAGGTGATAATTTTCATCATTGTGGATTTTCCTGCTCCGTTAGGTCCAAGCAATCCGACAATCTCTCCTGTTTTTACTTCAAGTGAGATATTATCAAGTGCTTTTTGCTTGCCGTATAATTTTGAAATATTCTTTACTGAAATTGACATACTTATTTTTATTCTGTTTTTAGACTGCTAAATTAGTAAAATTTAAAATGACAAAATATTGTTAGTAAATTTGTGTAATAATAAATAAAGTACTATTTTTGCACCCGTTTTTGAACATAAGATCATTAAAATCTGAAAACAAATATATTAGATGGATACTATTAATTATAAAACAGTAAGTGCAAACAAAGAAACCGTAAATAAAGATTGGGTTCTTTTAGATGCCGAGAAAGAAATTTTGGGGCGTTTGGCATCAAAGGCTGCAAAATTATTGCGTGGAAAATATAAACCAAACTTCACTCCTCATGTTGATTGCGGAGATAATGTTATTGTTATTAACGCAGAAAAAGTAAAATTGACAGGGAAAAAATGGACTGATAAAGAATATGTTAGTTACAGTGGATATCCCGGTGGACAAAAATTTACTACTCCGGTAGAGTTATTAGCAAAAAAACCGGAGGCTTTAGTAGAAAGAGCCATTAAAGGAATGTTGCCAAAAAACAGATTGGGAAGCGTACTTTTCAGAAATTTATTTGTTTATTCAGGTAATGAACATCCACATGAAGCACAAAAACCAAAAGAAATAAAATTAAACTCAATTAATTAAACATGGAAGTTGTTAATACACTCGGAAGAAGAAAAACTTCAATAGCCCGAATATACCTAACAGAGGGTTCAGGAAAAATCACAGTAAATAATAGAGATTATAAAGAATATTTCCCAACAACAACCAAACAATATGTTGTTCAACAAGCATTTAAAGTAGTTGATGCAATCGGCAAATATGATGTAAAAGTAATTGCCACCGGCGGAGGAATTACAGGGCAAGCCGAAGCTATTCGTCTCGCTATTTCAAGAGCATTAATCAAAATTAACCCGGATCATCGTCCTCCACTCAAAGCTGAAGGTTTATTAAAAAGGGATCCGCGAATGGTTGAACGTAAAAAACCGGGTCAACCAAAAGCAAGAAAGAAATTCCAATTCAGTAAAAGATAAAATTTCCTTATTACTGGAATGTGTTTAGTATCTAAATTGCTGAGACCGGTTAATTTATCGCTACTCAGCAATTGTTTTTTATGAATGTAAACAAATAAAAATTAAATTTATGGCAAGAACAAATTTTGACGAATTGTTAGATGCAGGTGTTCATTTTGGTCACCTCAAAAGAAAATGGAATCCAAATATGGCTCCTTATATATTTATGGAGCGTAATGGAATTCATATTATTGACCTTTATAAGACTGCTGCAAAAATTGAAGAAGCTGCTTCAGCAATGAAACAAATTGCAAAATCCGGCAAAAGAATTCTTTTTGTGGCAACAAAAAAACAGGCTAAGGATGTAGTTTCTGAGCATGTTAAAAAAATAAATATGCCCTACGTTACTGAAAGATGGCCGGGTGGTATGTTAACTAACTTTGCTACTATTAGAAAAGCAGTTAGAAAAATGTCTTCTATTGATAAACTGATGATTACAAAAAACTACCAAAACCTTTCTAAAAGAGAACGCCTTCAGATAACAAGGGAAAGAGCAAAACTTGAAAAACAACTCGGTAGTATTTCTGATTTAAACAGATTACCTTCAGCATTATTTATTGTTGATATTAATAAGGAACATATTGCAGTTGCAGAAGCTAAAAAACTCAACATCCCTACTTTTGCAATGGTTGATACTAATTCAGATCCTAAACTTATCGATTTTGTTATCCCTTCAAATGATGATGCTTCAAAAGCTATTTCCTTAATAACAAAAATTATGGTTAATGCAATTGAAGAAGGTCTTAATGAAAAAAAACTTGTTAGAGATAAGAAAAAACAAGAAGATGATAATGAAAAGGAAAAAGCTAAAACTTCTATGCCTGTGGAAGTAGAAAATGACACTAAAGCAAAAGATGAAGTTAAAAAAGATGATTCCATTAAACATGGAAAAAGACCAAGAAAAACAATCTCAAAAAAAACAATTTCATCTAAGTAAAATTATTTTTAACCTTTAATACAAATTATAATGATAAAAATAACAGCAGCCGAAGTAAATAAATTAAGAAA
This sequence comes from Bacteroidales bacterium, assembly GCA_021107915.1. Taxonomy (GTDB): domain Bacteria; phylum Bacteroidota; class Bacteroidia; order Bacteroidales; family JAIORY01; genus JAIORY01. Next base: position 7,904 of record JAIORY010000038.1, read on the forward strand.
ACAAACAGGCGCCGGAATGATGGATTGTAAAAATGCACTTGTTGAAAATGAAGGCGATTTTGATAAAGCAATCGATTATTTAAGAAAAAAAGGACAAAAAATTGCTTCTAAAAGAGCTGATAAAGAAACTTCTGAAGGAGTTGTTATTGCAAAAACAAATACTGAAAAAAACTTTTCTGTCGTTTTAATAATAAGTTGTGAAACTGACTTTGTTGCAAAAAACCAAGACTTTATAGATTATGTAAATTCTGTGACAGATGTTGCAATAAAAAACAAACCAAAATCAATTGAAGAACTTAAAGTTATAGATATTAACGGTAGAACTGTTGAAGAAAGTATTTTGGATCAGGTTGGTAAAATTGGTGAAAAAATGGAATTAGCCGGTTACGATTTTGTGGATGCAGCCAGAACTTTTGCATATAATCATCAAGGAAATAAACTTGCAACTATCTTAGGTTTAAATAAATCCGATGGTGAAAATATTGACAAAATAGGTACAGAACTTGCAATGCAAGTTGCAGCAATGAATCCTATTGCAGTTGATAAGTCTGATGTTCCTCAGAAAATTATTGATAAAGAAATTGAGATTGGAAAAGAACAAGCTATCCAAGAAGGCAAACCTGAACAACTTATTGAGAAAATTGCATTAGGAAAACTTAATAAATTTTATAAAGATAACACATTACTTAATCAGGATTTTGTAAGAGAAAGCAAAAAAACTGTTCGTCAGTACTTAGCTGAAAATGACAAAGATTTGACAGTTACATCTTTCAAACGATTGATGTTAGGCGCATAATATTAGAAGGAAGGAAGGAAGGAAGGAAGGATAAAAAAAGAGGGTTTTTAACCCTCTTTTTTTTTAATTAAACCAAAAGATTCTTTATTATTTTCGCAATTGTTTTATTGTCAGCTCGTCCTGCCATCTCTTTAGCTGCCATCCCCATAACTTTCCCCATATCTTTGATACTAGATGCACCGGTTTTTTCAATTATTTGTTTAATGATATTTACTAATTCATCTTCATTGATTTTTTCGGGCAAGTACTTTTCAATTATTGAGGCCTGAAATAATTCTTCCTCAACTAATTCATTCCTGTCTTTTGATTGATATATTTTTGCGGATTCTTTTCTTTGCTTAACCAATTTTTGAAGAAGCTTCAATTCTGTATCTTTTGAAATTTCTCCATCAGTAGTGTGTTTACCTGTCTTTTCTAATAAAAGAGCTGATTTTATTGCTCTCAAAGCTTCAAGTTTCTTTTTGTCTTTAGAAAACATTGCTGCTTTAATATCGTTATTAATTATTATTTCTAAACTCATGTTATTATCCAATTTAATTAACTTTAGGCACTTTACGTACTGATTGCAAACCTCATCTGTTTAGAGTCTGTCAATAAAATCAGTGTTTAATCTACATTATCGTGCAAATACGAGTTATTTGATTTAATACTTGCATCTTTCTTTTCGTCACTATCCGAAAGTGAATATCTCGATATTTCCGAATCTGATGAAGTATCCTTGCTAATATTAACTTTCTTTCTCAAATATGCAGGTTCATTTTCAAGTTGTAAAATCCCTTCAGGAGATTTCAGTTTCATACTTAAAGCTTTTAATCTGTTTATGCGTTCAAGTGCCTTTTGTTCAACGTTTTCTTCATCCAATAATTTATCATCTGATGATTTCTTAAAAGATATGCTTTTTTGAAGACCATTAAGCTCAATAGTTTCAACTTTATTTTCTTCCTTTGGTTTATTAATTTCAAATTTTACTTCTTCTTCGTGAACCTCATTTTTTACTTCTTCTTTTTCTTCATCCGAAATAGTTAAGTCAAAAATAAAAGCATTTTCATTTTCCTGTTCAGAAATATTTTCCTTTAATATTGGTCTTGATCCGGAATTACTGGTTTCAACTTTTTCCTCTTTATTTCTTATCAACTCTATATTCTCTATTCTTTCAATAATTTCTTCTTCTTTTGTATTTTGATCTTTGTCCTCATTTAAAATATGAACTTTTTTATTTTTGTTTTTCTCTTGTATTTGATCATTTTTCGATTTAAAACCTGTTGCTATCAAGGAAATACTTATATTATTTTCAAGAGTTTCGTCAGTCCCATTACCCCAGATTATATCAGCATTTTCGCCTGCTTCATCCTGAATATAATCTGTAATTTCTATTACTTCATCCATTGATATTTCTTCTTTTCCTGAAGTAATATAAAGCAAAATATTATCAGCTCCCGAAATATTATCATCGTTAAGTAATGGAGAACTAAGTGCTTCCTTAACTGCTTTTGTGGCACGGTTTTCACCTTCAGCTATAGCTGAACCCATTATTGCTTTACCACTGTCTTTCATTACAGTTTTAACATCTTCAAAGTCAACATTGATATAACCAGCTACTGTGATGATTTCTGCAATTCCTTTTGCAGCTATTGAAAGAATATTGTCTGCTTTCGAAAAAGCTTCAGAAAGTTTAAGATCGCCATGCATCAGTCTTAGCTTGTCGTTACTAACTAAAAGAAGAGTATCAACATGTTTTTTTAACTCTTCTATTCCCTCCTCTGCTTGTATTTTTCTTTTTCTGCCTTCAAAAGAAAATGGAAAAGTAACAATACCTACGGTCAAAATATCTAATTTTCTGGCTGCCTGAGCAATAACAGGAGCAGCACCTGTTCCTGTTCCTCCACCCATTCCGGCAGTAATAAACAACATTTTAGTGTTTTTTTCCAGAATTTCCTGTATCTTTTCTATGTTATCTACTGCAGCTTCCCTTCCGACAGATGGAAGTGATCCGGCTCCGAGACCTCTGTTTCCAATTTGTATCTTTGTTGGCACCGGACTGGCTTCCAGTGCTTGAGCGTCAGTATTGCAAAGAATAAAATCAACACCTTCAATACCTTGTTCGTACATGTGGGTAACTGCATTACTTCCCCCTCCTCCAATACCTACAACTTTAATTATTGAAGATTGATTTTTTGGCAAATCGAATTTTATCAGTTCTTCCATATTAATTTTTTGTTTTTTAATTATGATTTTTATCAAAAGATCATAATTAATTGAGTTACAATATTTAAAATTTATTTTTTATTGATAACAAAGGAAATTTCCTATTTTCCCTTAAAATTATATTTTAATTTAATTTGATTTATTTATCAAATTATTATTTATTAACAAAATCAATGTTAATTATTTTATTCGATTTCATCTTTTTCAAACCAGGTTTGGATTCGCTCAAGAAAACTAATTGGTTGTTCAATCTTTGCTTCTTTTTCTTTTTTTATCTTGAATTTTATTTTTTTCCGGTTTGGTTGCATTTTTGTATTTTCTTTTCCCTTTTCAAGATAAAATCTTTTAATACCTTCTATTACAAGCCCTACACCTGTTGAATACATAGGACTGGCAATTTCATCAGAAACATCATTTGCAAGATGTTCATTTGGATAACCTATCCTTGTGTCCATTCCTGTAATAAATTCGGTAAGTTGCGAAATATGTTTCAGTTGTGCACCACCTCCGGTAAGAACTATTCCGGCAATAAGTTTTTTCTCATATCCCGAATTTTTTATTTCATAATAAAAATGTTCAACAATCTCTTCCATGCGCGCCTGAATAATACTTGCAAGATTTTTAAGAGTAATTTCCTTTGGAGGTCTTCCTCTTAAGCCTGGAATTGCAACTATCTCTTCTTCTTTGTTTTCGCTTGCCAAAGCAGAACCAAACTTAACTTTCAGTTCTTCGGCATGTTTTTTAATTATTGTACATCCTTCTTTTACATCTTCTGTAATAATATCTCCGCCAAAAGGAATTACTGCAGTATGTCTTATTATTCCGTCCTGAAAAATTGCCATATCAGTTGTTCCTCCACCAATATCAATCAAAACAACACCTGCTTCTTTTTCTTCATCGCTTAGTACTGCTTCTGCCGAAGCAATCGGCTCAAGGATAAGGTCAACAACTTCAAGTCCTGCTTTTCTTACACATTTATAAATGTTTTTTGCAGCAGTTGTTTGTCCAATGATAATATGAAAATTTGCTTCAAGCGAGTTTCCCAACATACCAACGGGTTGTTTGATACCCTGTTCTCCGTCAATAATATATTCTTGTGGAATCACATCAATGATTTCTTCTCCGGGGCTCATGTTCAAATTAAACATGCTGTTGTTAAGTGCTTCAATATCTGCTTTACTAATCTCCTCATCATTGTTTTCGCGAATTATGCTTCCACGATGCTGAAGACTTTTAATGTGCTGCCCTGCAATACCAACATTTACAAATTTTATTTCAACTTTGGATGCAGCACTTGCTTCTTCTACAACTGTTTTTATTGAATTTACCGTGTTTTCAATATTTGAAACAACACCGCGTTTTACTCCAATCGATTCTGTTTTCCCTAAACCTAATACTTCAATCTTTCCTCTTTCATTTTTTCTACCGACAATACTCGCGATCTTTGTTGTTCCAATGTCTAAGCCAACAATTATTTCTGATGTTTCCATTGATTATTTATATTTTTGTTTAATAATATATTTATTAATGTTCCTATTTTGAACATATTACCTGATTAGTATATTTCAAATCAAGAACTTTATATTTTGTTAATTCATCATTATTAATTCCGTTTTTATAAAAAGCTATTAGCTTTTTAAATTTTCTTTCCATTTTATTTAAATTACCAAATTTGATAATATGATTTCCTAACTTCGGTATCAATTCAAATTCATCGGATTCTGTAACATAAATCTGTTCTATTTGTGCATTTAACAACTCATTTTTATGAATAATTTTTGCAATTTTAAAAAGGTCTTTCAATATTTTATAATTATTTAAATTAGTGTCTTTAACTGTTGCTACCGGTGCATGGATATATCCGTTTGCAATTATTACTCTTGCCGGAGAGCCTTTGCCGGCTGGCATTACACTTCCATTAATGTCAATATAAATATTTTGATTTTTTGAATTGCTTATCCTGATTATTGGATGTTTTTGAAGAATTTTTACTTTCAATTTTCCGTCCAACGTAGAATAAATATCTGCTTTTTGAATAATTGGATTTTTATTTAAAACTGTTTCTATTTCCAATATTGGGATGTTTGAAATTTGTTTTCCCTCAATTGTATCAATTATTTTGTTTATCTGAATTTTTATTTCTTCCTTTGAGATAAGTGGTTCAGAATCATTATAGTCAATTATAATTGAAAATTCATCACACTTTATTTTGCTTTGTCTTATACCCATAAAGTAAAGCGCAAAAATGATCCCTGAAATAATGATCAACCAAATTAATATATTAAATACTTTTCTCATATTCGTCTTTTATACTTTGAACCAATTTATCAATATCGCCAGCACCTAATGTTAACAGCACTTCAATTTTTCTTTTCATTAATTCTTTTATAAGTTCATTTTTGTTACATAATATTTTATTTTCAGAATTAATTTTATCCAGCAGCATTTTTGAATCTACTCCATGTATAGGTTTTTCTCTTGCCGGATAAATGTCAAGTAAAATAATTTCATCAAGCAATTCTAATGATCTTGCAAAATCATCGGCAAAATCTCTTGTCCTGGAATAAAGATGTGGTTGAAATATTCCACATATTTTTTTATCTGGAAATAATTCCTTTGTTGTACCTATCGTCGATTTGAGTTCTTCCGGATGATGTGCATAGTCATCAATAAAAACAAAATCATCACGATTAATTTTTATATCGAATCTTCTTTTTACTCCTTTGTACGATTCGAGAGCTTTTTTAATAAAACAAGTTTCTACTCCTAAAAGATGAGCTACTGCCGAAGCTGCAACTGCATTTTCAATATTATGTATTCCGGGTATTTTAAATTCTATCTCCCTGATAATATTATTTTCCAAGCTAAGATCAAAAATATATTTCCCATTTTTGATATTGATATTTAAAGCAAAATAATTTACTATTTCATTTGAAGAATAAAGCAGTTTGTCTTTTTTATGACTGAATATTTGTTGAATATTTTTATTAATAATGAGCTTTCCGGCATTCTTAATGTTACCGGAAAACAAAACAAAAGATTCTTTTAATTTTTCGCCTGAACCATAAATATCAAGATGATCATCATCAACTGACGAAATAATTGCAATATCAGGATTTAATGTCAAAAATGAGCGGTCGAATTCGTCTGCTTCTGCAATTACAATTTCGCTGTTTTTGTCATTAACAAAATTCGAATTGTAATTTTTACTAATCCCTCCCACAAATGCTGTAATCTTTTTATCTGCACATTTCAAAATATGAGTGATTATTGACGAAATGCTGGTTTTTCCATGAGTTCCGGCCACGGCTATCAAAAACTTCTCATTACAAATCATTCCAAGAATTTCAGAACGTTTTTTAATCATTATATTATTTTCACGGAAATATTTCAATTCTTCATTTGATGGCGGTATTGCAGGTGTATAAACGACAAGCTCAATATTGATTTTTTTTATCAAATCTATATTTTCATTATAATGAATTTCAATTCCTTCTTCAATAAGTTTCTGAGTAAGTTCAGTCGGGATTTTATCATATCCGCTTACAAAAATTCCATTTGTATGAAAATACCTTGCTAAAGCACTCATCCCGATACCTCCAATTCCAAGGAAATATATATTTTGTAAGTTGTTAAGATTCATTTTATTAGTTTAATTATTTCATCTGCAATTTGATCATCAGCTTTTATAATTGCCAATTTTCTAATATTATTTGTCAGTTCTTGTTGTTTTTCTTCGTTTTTGGATAATTCAATTACCGTTTCCACAAGTTTTTCTTTTGCCTTATCATTCTTTACAATCAGTGCTGCATCTTGACTTCTTAATGCTAAAGCATTTTTATATTGATGATTTTCAGCGGCTGTTGGTAACGGTACGAATACTGTTGGTTTACCCACAGCACAAAGCTCGGAAATTGCAATAGCTCCGGCGCGTGATATTACAATATCTGCACAAGAATATGCATAATCCATTTTTGTTATGAACTCAATAACTTTTATACCCTCTTTTTCACTTGCAGATAATTTTGCCTTTTCAAAATAAAATTTACCTGTTTGCCATATCAGTTGCAAATTATTATCACTAAATTGATTTATTTTACTGTCAATGCTTTCATTTATTGCTTTTGCTCCCTGGCTTCCGCCAACAACAAGAATAGTTTTTTTATTTCCCGATAAATTAAAATATTTTAATGCTTCTTCTTTTTTCCCTTTTGTGATGATTATTTCTTCACGAATTGGATTTCCTGAGAAGATAATTTTTTCCACAGGGAAGAATTTTTCCATATTTTTGTAGGCAACAAATATTTTATCTACTGATTTTGCAAGCAATTTATTTGTGATTCCGGGAAATGAGTTTTGCTCCTGAATAGCTGTTGGTATATTTTGTCTTGAAGCTACCCAAAGTGTAGGCCCGCTGGCGTATCCTCCAACACCGATTACTACATCAGGTTTAAATTCCTTTATTATTTTTTTTGTATTATAAATACTTGATAATAGTTTTACAGGGAAAAGAAAATTCTTTATTGTCAGCTTGCGTTGCAATCCACTTATCCAAAGTCCTTTGATGGAATATCCCGCCTTAGGAACTTTTTCCATTTCCATTCTACCTTTTGCTCCAATAAAAAGTATTTCGAGCTTATCAATTTTTTTCTGCAATGCCTGAGCAATAGCAATAGCAGGGAAAATGTGACCTCCCGTTCCTCCTCCGCTTATGATTATTTTATACTTGCGCTTCTGCATAATTGCCCTCGTTAGTTTGTTTTTCTTTTCTAACTTCTTTACTTACACTTAAAATTATTCCAATCGAAATGCTTGTAAACCAAATTGAAGTTCCTCCCATGCTAACTAATGGTAATGGTTGTCCTGTTACAGGAAGCAGGTCAACAGCTACACCCATATTTATCATTGCCTGAAAAACAAGACTAAAACTCACTCCAAATGTTAGAAAAGCCCCAAATTTTCTCGGGGTTTTTGTTATTATTTTTACCGCTCTAAAAAATAACATCATATATAATAAAACTATTGTTCCACCTCCTACCAAGCCATATTCTTCAACAATAATTGAAAAAATAAAATCGGAATAAGGATGAGGGAGAAAATTCCTTTGAGTGCTGTTTCCGGGTCCTTTTCCAAATAATCCACCGGAAGCAATTGCTATTTTTGATTGTTCTACCTGATAAACATCTTCTACATCGCTATTGACAAAATATTCTATCCTATGTTTCCACGTCCATAAACGCCCTTGTTTTTCGCCGGGTAAATTATAAAGAATCAGAAGAAAAATTATCAGTATTCCTAAACTTATCCCCATAAGGGAAAATAAATATTTTAACTTTACTCTCCCAATAAACATCAGTATTAAAGATGTAGAGAAAAGCATTGCAGCGGTTGAGAAATTAGCCGGAAGAATTAAGGCACAAACAATCAAAACAGGCACCATCAAAGGAATAAATGCTGATTTGAAATCTTTAATTTCTTCCTGCTTTTTTGTTAATAGTCGAGCCAAATACATTATCAAAGTGAGTTTTGCAAGATCGGATGTTTGAAAACTCAAATTAATAATAGGAACTATTATAACTCTTTTTGCTTCGTGTAAACTTAAACCAATAATTAATGTTAGTATTAGTAAAGGAACTGCTATATACAAGGCTATTTGGAATATTCTGGAATAATTTGTGTATTTTATCCGGTGTGCAAAATACATAAGTGCGAAACCAAACATTAAAATTAAAAAGTGTTTAATCATATAGTATTCCGTATTACCTGATTGGTATTTATATGCAAGTGTACCGGTTGAACTGTAAACTGCAAGTAATGAAGCAATAGACAGGATAATTACTATCAGCCAAATAACTTTATCACCTTTTATGTTTCTTAAAATTCCAGACATGATACTATTTTACTTATATTTTTACGAATTAGCATTTAAAAATATTTATTCTATTGTTATTTTCATTGAAATACATAAATGATTAACTTAAATAGAACCAATAAATTAAAGATTGTTAACAGCGGTTTTAAACTTCTCCCCTCTGTCTTCATAATTATTAAAAAGATCGAAACTTGCACATGCAGGTGAAAGTAACACCGCATCACCATGATTGCTAAGATTAAATGCAGAGTGTACTGCTTCTGAAGCAGATTTGGTGTCAACGATTATTTCTACATCACCGGCAAAATAATCATGAATTACTGAGTTATCAACACCAAGACAAACTATTGCTTTAACTTTTTTTCTGACAAGGCTTTTTAAACTCGAGTAATCATTGCCCTTATCAATTCCTCCTGCAATCCATATTATAGAATTGTCAATACTTTCAAGTGCATACCAGGCTGAATTTACATTGGTTGCTTTTGAGTCGTTAATAAAATCAACACCATGTATTGTTGCAACAAATTCGAGTCTGTGTTCTATATTTTGAAAATCAGTAAGACATTTTTTAATTGTATCTTTTCTTATTCCAATTAATTTTGATCCAATCCCTGCTGCCATTGAGTTATAGAGATTGTGTTTTCCTTGTAATGCTAATTCTTCAAGTGTCATATTTATAATATTTGTTTTTATTATTAAATTATTTTCAGAAATATAGCCTTCACAATCAGGCTTTTTTGTTATTGAAAAAGAGTGTTTTTTTGACGGAATATCTCTTTTATTAATTTCATCTACTATGGTTTTATCATCAGCACAATAGATAAAGTCGTCATATTTAGTTTGATTTTGTACAATGCGAAATTTTGAATCGACATATCTTCCAAAATCATTTTCATATCTATCTAAATGATCAGGTGTAATATTCATCAAAATTGCAATGTCTGCTTTAAAATCAAACATTCCGTCAAGCTGAAAACTACTGAGTTCCAAAACATAAAAATCGAATTCACGGAAAGCTACCTGCATTGCAAAACTTTTTCCTACATTTCCTGCCAGACCTACATTTAATCCTGCATTTTTTAAAATATGGTATGTTAGAAGCGTAGTTGTTGTTTTTCCGTTACTCCCGCTAACGCAAATCATTTTTGCGTTTGAAAATCGACCGGCAAATTCGATATCTGATATCACCGGTATCATATTTTTTTTTAATGCCTTGATGATATTTACATTATCAGGTATTCCCGGGCTTTTGATAACTTCAACAGCATTTAATATTTTCGATTCCGTATGCTTTTCTTCTTCATATTCAATTTCAAATTGTGAAAGAACGTTTTTATATTTTTGATTTATTTTTCCTTTATCTGAAACAAAAACTGTGTAACCTTTTTTTTTTGCTAATACTGCAGCTCCTGCTCCACTTTCTCCTGCACCGAGAACTACAATTTTTGTTTTCATTATTTATCTTAATTTCAGTGTTATAATTGTTGATATTGCCAGAAATATCCCCACAATAAAAAACCTTAAAACTATTTTTGGTTCGGGATAACCAAGCACCTGAAAATGATGGTGCAACGGCGACATTTTAAATATTCTTTTTCCCTGTCCGTATTTTCTTTTTGTATACTTAAAATAACTGACTTGCATTATTACGGATAAACTTTCGGCGAGAAAGATTCCACACAAAATCGGGATTAGCAATTCTTTACGAATCAATATTGCAAAAACAGCTATAATTCCTCCCAAGGAAAGACTTCCGGTATCTCCCATAAAGATTTGTGCAGGATATGAATTATACCACAAAAATCCGGTAGCTGCTCCAACAAATGCACTTACAAATATGGTTAGCTCACCCGTATTCGGGATATACATAATGTTCAGGTAATCAGCAAAAATGATATTACCCGAAACCCATGCCAAAATTCCAAGGGTTGCACCAATGATTGCCGCAGTGCCGGTTGCAAGACCATCCATTCCATCGGTAAGATTTGAGCTGTTTGAAACTGCTGTAATTATCAAAATAATAATTGGTATAAATATTAGAAATGCCCACTTTTTGTAATCATCACCAAGCCACGATAGTAAAACCGAATAGTCAAATTCATTGTTTTTGACAAATGGAATTGTTGTTTTTGTCGATTGAATAGGTTCTTTCGAAAACAAATGTGCTGTTCTTTGATTATCATTGCTTGTAATAGTATTTTCAATATTTGTTTTATCAACAGAAACTTTTTCGCGTATCACAATCGAATCCTCAAAATACATTGTTAGCCCAACTACAAGTCCTAAAATCACCTGACCAACTATTTTGAATTTTCCGGCAAGGCCTTTTTTATCCTTTTTAAAAACTTTGATATAATCATCAATGAATCCAATTAATCCGAGCCATACTGTAGTGAATATCATTAAAATGATATAAATATTATCAAGTTTCGCAAAAAGTAATGTTGGTATCAGAATAGCTCCAATAATTATCAGTCCACCCATTGTCGGTGTTCCTTCTTTTTCAAGCTGTCCGTTAAGTCCAAGGTCTCTTACAGGTTCTCCAACTTGCTTTTTAATAAGATATTTAATGATTTTTTTTCCAAGCAATAATGTTATTATGAGCGATGTAATAACTGCCATAGCTGCCCTAAACGAGATATACTGAAATACACCTGCTCCTGGAAAATGATATGCATTGTCTAAATATTCAAATAAATAATAAAGCATTTTTCTTTATTTTTCTTGATTTATTAAAATGTCTTCTAATATCTGTTTGTCATCAAATGGATGTTTAATTCCATTTATCTCCTGATATTTTTCATGACCTTTTCCTGCAACTAATATTATGTCGCCGGATTGAGCCAGAGCACAAGCTGTTTTTATTGCCTCCTTGCGATTCGTTATTGATAAGGTCTTTGTTTTATCCTCTGCATCTATGTCTTCTTTCATTTCCTCAATTATTTTTTCGGGGTTTTCCGACCTCGGATTATCAGAAGTTAAAATGAGTTTGTCACTTAAACGAGCTGCAATCTTTCCCATTAATGCACGTTTACTTTTATCGCGATCTCCACCGGCACCACATACCGTGATAATTTTTTCATGGTTTTTTCTTATTGCAAAAATCGTTTTCAAAATATTTTCTAAAGCATCGGGGGTATGCGCATAATCAATAATTCCCAATATTTGATTTGATGATTTAATATAATCGAACCTTCCCTCAGGCCCTTCTATCTCGCTTAAGCATTGTAATATTTCTGCTTCATCTTCGCCAAGTAAAATCGCTGTGGCAAAAACTGATGTGAGGTTGTAGGCATTAAATTCGCCTATTAGTTTAAACCAAACATCTTTGTTATTAATTTTAAGTTGTAATCCTTCAATTTGATTTTCAATAATTTTTGATTTAAAATCAGAAGGTTTTTTAAGACTATATGTTTTCTTAAGTGCTTTTGTGTTTTGAAGAATTACATTCCCGTTTTTATCATCAATGTTGCTAACAACAAAAGCGTTTTTATTCAAATCATCAAAGAATTTTTTCTTTGATTTAAGATATAAATCAAAAGTTTTGTGATAGTCGAGATGATCATGTGTAATATTTGTAAAAACAGCTCCGGCAAAATCCAATCCGGCAATTCTATCTTGATCAATTGCATGAGAACTTACTTCCATAAAACAATGAGAGCAACCATTTTTCACCATTTCGTTTAATAGCTTATTAGTCTGAAAAGCATCAGGAGTGGTATGAGTTGAAGGAATTATTGTTTCAACAATCTTGTTTTCTATTGTAGAAATCAATCCGCAAGGATAACCCAGTTTTGTAAATAACTTGTAAAGTAAGCTTACTACAGTTGTTTTTCCATTTGTTCCGGTTACACCGGTAAGTTTTAATTTTGATGAAGGATTGTCAAAATAATTTGAGCAAATTTGACCAAGAGCATTTTTACTGTTTTTAACTTTTATATAAGTAAGGTTATTGTTCGTGTGTTTTGGCATTTCTTCGCAAACAATTGCAATTGCTCCATTTTTTACTACCTGATCAATAAATTTATGCCCGTCAACCTGAGTTCCTTTTACTGCAATAAAAAGATCACCTGATTTTACTTTTCTTGAATCAAAGTTTATAGAATTAATTTTAACATTCTCAGTTCCTGTAATACTGACAATTCCAATGTTTTTTAATATATCTTTTAATTCCTTCAATTGATTTATTTGCTTTTATATTGACAATTCCAGTTTTATTGCATTGAATTTTTTTAATGATACTCCCGGTTCTATTGATTGATATTTTACTTTTCCTTTACCGCTAATAATTGTTTTTAATCCAAGACTTTCGAGAAGATAAACTGCATCTTTAACACCCATGCCTTTTACATTTGGCACCAATCCGGGTTTAATTATTTTTTGTCCGAGTTTTGCTGAATTTTCTCCAGGCAGAGTTACTGCGTATTCCGTATTTATTTCACCGGAATCAATTTCTATATTCAGTTCACTAATCACAGTTTCAATATCTTTAGTATATCCGCTTGTAAAAAATGGAAGTTTGGTATTTTCGTTTTTATCTTCTTTTTGCATATTAATATTCAACTGAGTAGCATAAACTTTATCGGCAATTTCTTTAAATACCGGTGCTGCAACCGAACTTCCGTAATATCGTCCTGCAGTTGGCCTGTTTACTGTAACAATACAGGAATACTTTGGGTTGTCAGCAGGGAAATATCCTACAAAAGAAGAGTTATAAGCTTTTCCATATCCATTGTTACCTTCGGCAATTTGTGCTGTTCCTGTTTTTCCGGCTATCTGATAAATACTGCTTTTTAATCGTTGAGCTGTTCCACGCAATACAACCCCTTCTAGTAGCGATTTTAATGAATCTATTGTTTGTTGAGAACAAATGGATTTATGCCTAACCTCAGGTTCAAATGTCTTAATAGTTTTTCCTGCTTTCTTTATTCTTTTTACAAACTGAGGCTTCATCATTTTGCCGTTATTTGCTACAGCATTATAAAAAGTCAATACCTGAAGTGGAGTTAAAAGTGTTTCATAACCAACCGACATCCATGGAAGAGTAGTGCCGTACCAAATTTCTCTGTTTTTTGGGTGTTTGATAAGAGGACTCCTTTCGCCCTGAATATTTATATTTAGTTTTTCATTAAGTTTAATATCATATAAGTAATCAACAAAATCATCAGGATTATCGTTGTAGGCAGTATAGATTATTTTTGAGATACCAACATTTGATGATTTTTCAAATGCCTCTCTGACAGTTATTTTACCATCCCTGATATTATGAACATCTCTTAAAGTTTCATTATGATAGACTATCCAGCCTTTTCCGACATCAATTGTATCAGTAAGTTTTATTTTTCCATCTTCAAGAATTACCATCATTGATGCAAGCTTAAAAGTTGATCCGTGTTCAATCTTTTCGGAGATAGCATAGTTATACGATTCTCTGTATATTTTAGAAGATGAATCATAGCGCAGATTTGCTATGGCTTTTATATAACCGGTTTCAACTTCCATTAAAATTGCACATCCCTGAAATGCCTTATGATCAATAAGGTGCTGATGTAAAGCATTTTCAGCAACATCCTGAATATTAACATCAATGCTGCTTACAATGTCTTTTCCGTCTTTTGGTTCAATCGAATTTTCGTCAGTTACAGGTTTCCAATCACCATTACCGATTCGTCTCATTAATTGTTTTCCGTCAGTTCCTGTCAAATATTCAGAAAATGCACCTTCAAGCCCAACATAAATATTGTTTTCTTTGTTTTCATAACCAATAGTTCTTCGGGCAAGGTTTTTGAATGGCATTTTTCTTTTTGTTCTTGGGATAACAATAAGTCCTCCTTTATATTTACCTTTTCGGAAAATGGGAAACTGCCTAAGTTTTTTCAGTTCCAAATATGTAATCTTTCTTCTTATCAGGTAGTAGCGGTTTCCATTTTCACGGGCTTTTTTCAGTTCTTTTTTATATTTGTATGGAGTTTTGTCATTAAAAAGATGAGACAGACAATATGCTAATGAATCAATTTCTTCATTAAAATATTTATCCGAAATATTTTCACAATCAACATCCATACGGATATCAAAAATCGGAATGGAAGTTGCAAGTAAACTTTCATCATTTGCATAAATATTCCCGCGAACAGCATCAATATCAACATATTTTAAATCCTGTTGCTGTACTTTTTTTAGCAATTCCGGACCTTCTTTAAGCTGAATAAAAACAATCTTCCCAACTATTGCAAAAGCAAATATCAAAATAAACAAGTACACCAAATATACTCTCCATAATATGTCTTTTTTGATATCCATTTCTTTTCCTCTATCTATTATTTTATTTGTTGTTTTTGTTCAGTTGTTTATTTATCGCTCTACTGTTTTTCAATCATTTCAGCTCATTTAAAAATTTTAGTCATTTTAAATTTTAGTCATTTTAAATTTCAGTAACTCAATCATTTCCCTACCACCGGTTTGATTTTCCGTGGAGGTTCTTTTGATTCTTTTATTCCTGTTGAGCGTAACATGTTTACAATTTCTGATTGCTTGCTGTGAAACATCAATTCTGATTTTGATGTTATGTAATCATATCTAAGCTCTTTAAGTTCATTTTTTAATTCATTTATTTCCCGGATTTTTTTCTCCGCGTAATAGGTGTTTCCAATATATATTACTGCAAGCAAGGCGAGGAAAAACAGGAAAGGAAGGAATTTTCTTGTGCTGTTTCTTGAAAGCACTCTTCCACCCATAATTTCAAGAAATGATTTTTCAAAAGCACTTTCTTCTCCCTTTTGAAAGAACTTTCTCTTTTCTGTTTCTCTCATTTTGTTGCTCTGGTTTGTCATTTATCTATAATTTTTCTGCTATTCTTAGTTTTGCACTTCTTGCTCTTTTGTTTTCATTAATTTCTGCTTCAGCAGGTATTATTGGTTTTCTGTTTATTAGTTTAAAATCAACTTGTGGTTTTCCGTAAAAATCTTTTTCAATCTCTCCTTTAAAATTTCCTGATTTCAAAAAGTTCTTTACAAGTCTGTCTTCCAACGAGTGGTATGATATCACAACTAATCTTCCGCCCGGTTTTAATACATTTGCTGTTTCTTTAAGGAATGTTTTTAAAACTCCCAGTTCATCGTTTACTTCTATTCGTATTGCCTGAAAAACCTGAGCGAAATATTTATTATCATTTCTTTTAATCACGCATGACCGTATTGCATTTTTCAGATCTTCAGTTGTTACTATTTTCCTTTCTTTCCTTTTATTGATCAGCATTGAAGCAAGTTTCCCTGAATTTCTGATTTCTCCGTATTTGCTGAAAATTTCTTTTAATTCGCTTTCTGAATAATTATTAATAACTTTTCCGGCATCCAAATCAGTATTAATATTCATTCTCATATCCAACGCTCCTTCAAACCTTGTTGAAAAACCTCTGCTTGGTTCATCAATCTGAAATGACGAAATTCCAAGATCAGCAAGTATTCCGTCAACCGGCAATACTTTATAAAACATTAGGAAATTTTTAATGAAGATGAAATTCGAATTCACAAAAATGAATCTCTCATCATCAAATTTATTATTCATTGCATCAGAATCTTTATCAAATCCTAATAATTTACCGGTACTTAATTGCTTGAGGATTTCTGCGGAATGTCCACCACCGCCATAAGTTGCGTCAACATAGATGCCATCAGGCTTAATGGCTAATCCGTTTATGCTTTCTTTTAATAAAACGGGTCTGTGGTACATTAGTTTTTATTCATTTGTTTCAGTATCAGTATCACCCATAACTTCTTCGGCAAGATCACCAAATTCATCCGGATCATAATCTACTGCTCGTTCATATTGTGCTTTATCCCAAATTTCAATTTTGTTTACAACCGACGCTAATACTATTTCATTCTTAATCTTACCATAATTAATCAAATCCTTTGGTATTAACAGTCTGCCGGTTCCATCAAGTTTTACTGATTTTACTCCAGCCATAAATTTTCTGATAAAATCAACGTTCTTTTTTTTAAACCTGTTAAGCTTATTGATTTTTGTGCTTTCATTTTCCCACTCAGTTGCCGGATATAACTCAAGGCATTTTTCAAAAATGCTTCGTTTTATTACAAAACCCTGATTTAATACCTCAGCCAACTGATTTTTGAATGCTATGGGAAACATCAGTCGCCCTTTAACATCAGCCTTACACTCGTATGCTCCAATAATGTTTAACAATGTTTTATGAATTTTGGTGTAAATGTACAAAACTATTTACCACTTTATACCACTTTTTACCACATTGTTAATAAAAAGTTACATATTTTTTAATAATTATTATTGAGAAGGATTTAAACTCTTGATAAGACTGTATTTAGAGAAGGATAATAAATTCTGAAAAACTTTTTAACAATAAATTCAAAAAAATAAAATACAATTATTGAATTGTATCCAAATATCTATAAATTTGTAAACAATTGGGATTTCAAAAACTCATGTAAAATGGAATATGAAAAAACAGAAAAGATAGGAAAGAATTTCATAGATATTGATGAGGTTTTTAGGCAAAAAAATCCTTCATTATTAAAAATACTACCTAAGTTTATTTTAAGAATTATTAAACGTATTGTTCACCAAAAAGAATTAAATGCAGCGCTTTATAAAAATCGAGATTATTTCGGAACTGATTTTGTCGATACTGTATTAAAACATTTTGAAATAAATATTGAAACCAAAGGTGAAAAATATGTACCTAAAGAAGGACGAGTTACTTTGGCATCAAATCATCCTTTGGGAGGTCTTGATGGAATGGCATTGATAAAGGCTATTGATAAATATCGAAGTGATATTGTTGTTCCGGCAAATGATATATTAATGACAATTCCTAATCTTAGACCGATATTTATTCCTGTAAACAAGCACGGCAGTAATGCTACAAATATCAAAATTATGAATGATACTTTTGCTTCTGATATTATTATGCTATATTTTCCTGCCGGATTAGTATCACGAAAACAGAAAGGTATTATTAAAGATTTGGAATGGAAAAAAACTTTTTTGTCAAAATCAAAATACTATAAAAGAGATATCATTCCAATTCATATTAATGGAAGAAATACTAACTTTTTTTACTATTTAGCAAAATTGAGAGGGTTTTTACGAATAAAATCAAACATCGAAATGTTTCTTCTTGTTGATGAAATGTTTAGACAAAAAAACCAAAAAATTATTATTACTTTTGGTAAACCTGTTAGTATTGATTTTTTTGATAAGAGAAATTCTGATTTAAAGTGGGCTAATTTATTAAGAGATTATGTATATGAGTTGGAAAAGGATAATGAATTATCTTTTGAGCAATGGTATGAAAATAAATCGGAATTAAGCGAAAATTCACCAAAAAACTAAAACAATTATGGAAACTGTTATTTCTCCGATTAATAAAGAATTATTAGAAAAAGAACTAACTGATGAAAAATTTGTTAGAAATACCAATAACGGTAATAATAAAATTTATATTTTTTCTTATGAAGATT
This sequence comes from Bacteroidales bacterium, assembly GCA_021107915.1. GTDB lineage: Bacteria > Bacteroidota > Bacteroidia > Bacteroidales > JAIORY01 > JAIORY01. The sequence goes on from JAIORY010000038.1 coordinate 26,274, forward strand.
CGCCACATTTAATGAAAGAAATTGGACGATTAAGAGAAATTACTTTTAGAGATGCAGGTGGTGGAACAGGTAAAAACTGTGATATTGACAGTTATGATATTTCGGAAAAATCATTTAAACAACTTATTGTTTGGAATCCAGTTGATAAAGAAATTACAGGAGGATATAGATTTATTCACGGCAAGGATTTGCTTGATTCAAAAAATGGCAATATTAAAACTCCAACTTCAAAATTGTTTCATATTTCAGATATATTCAAAAAAGATTATATAAAATACACTATTGAACTTGGAAGATCTTTTGTTCAGCCATTATACCAACCACTAAACAATATCCGCAAAGGAATGTATTCTCTTGATAATCTTTGGGATGGATTGGGAGCAATAATTATTGATAATCCCGATATTAAATATTTTTTCGGGAAGGTTACTATGTATCCGCATTATGATTCGCTTGCGCGTGATATTTTATTGTATTTTATGAGTAAATATTTTCCTGATAAAGAAAAACTCGTTTATCCTAAAAATCCTCTGAAATTAACTACTGAAGTAAAAGTATTAAAAAATATTTTTACAGGCTGCAATTATAGTGAAGACTATAAGATTCTTATAAAAAATATAAGAAGTTTAAATGAGCAAATTCCTCCTTTGATGAATGCTTATATGAATCTTTCATCAACAATGAAGAGTTTTGGAACAACGATAAATAAAACCTTCGGCGATGTTGAAGAAACCGGTATTATTGTAACTATTAGTGATATTTATGATATCAAAAAAGACAGGCATTTTTCGACATATAAGAAATAAGTTTTTAATAATTTAGAGTAGTTAAAGAAATAAAAAATCAAATTATGATAATTAAAAGTGCTAAATTTATTATCAGCAGTCCGGATGTAAAAGACTGTCCTGAAGCAGATATACCTGAATATGCTTTTATCGGGAGATCAAATGTTGGAAAATCTTCATTAATAAATATGCTCTCAGAAAGAAAAAGTTTAGCAAAAATATCAGGTGCACCGGGAAAAACACAACTTATCAATCATTTTCAAATAAATAAATCATGGTATCTCGTTGATTTGCCAGGATATGGTTTTGCAAAGCGATCGAAAGAGGAAAGAAAAAAGTGGGGTGAGATGATACATAAATATCTTATCAAAAGAACTAATTTATTATGCACATTTATTTTAATTGATTCACGCCACGAACCTCAGAAATCTGATATTGAATTTATTGAATGGCTTGGTGTAAACAGGCTTCCTTTTGTTATTGTTTTTACAAAAACAGATAAATTAAAGAAAAATCAATTACAGGAAAATATCAATAATTACAAAGATTTCTTATTAGAAAATTGGGAAGAATTACCTCAGATATTTATTACTTCAGCTATCAAAAATTTAGGAAAAGCTAATATATTAAATTTTATTGAAGATACTAATAAACTGTTACCAAATTCTAATACAAACAGATAAGGACATTCAGTAAAGAGACATCTCATTTGTTATCAATAATATATATTTGGTATTACAACTAAGCTGTAGGCAAAGTAAAACTAAAAGTGCTACCTTTTCCGACTTTACTTATAACACTAATTTTTCCACCGTTTTTCTCAACAAATTCTTTGCAAAGAATAAGTCCTAATCCGGTTCCTGATTCATTATCTGTGCCGAGAGTAGAAACACTTTCATCAATTTTAAAAAGTTTATTTATGTCCTCGGGTTCAATTCCAACACCGTCATCTTTTATTGAAATTTTAATATTGCCATTTTCTTTTTTCGCTGTTATTAGTACATTGCCATTCTTTGAAGTGAATTTAATTGCATTAGAGGTTAGATTACGAAGTACAATATTGATCATATTTTCATCACAAAAGACAGTAATAGGAACAGGTATTTTTGCACTAATATTTATTTTTTTCTTTGCAGCAACATCTTTAAATAATACTAATAAATTGTTAACCAGTACTTTCAAATGAAATTTTTCCGGCTCAAATTTAATGCTATTATTTTGGGATCGCGACCAAAACAAAAGATTATCAATTAGTTTAAGTGTGTTGTTACTTGTTTTATAAATAGCTTCAGCCATAGCCTTTTTTTCATCATTATTAAATTCATTGAATTGAGTAGATAATAATTCTGCGAATCCGGATATTGTATTGAACGGGCTTCGAAGATCGTGACCAATAATATTGAAAAATTTATCTTTGGTAGCATTTAATTCGCGGAGATGTATTTCGCTTTCTTTAAGGATTTTGGCATCCAGTTTTTGCTTTGTTACATCTCTTGCCGATCCAACTGTTCCAATAAGTTTTCCCTTGTCATTAAATAACGGAGCTTTAAATACATCAAGGTAAAGAAATTTACCAAAAACATTTCCATGCTCGTCAAATCTTTGAGATTGTTTATTCTTAATTACAATTGAGTCAGAGTATGTACATTCTTCACCAAATGTAAACCAGTCTTTTTCGTCTTTGTGGGTTTCTCTTTCTCTATTTACAAAAAACATTGTATGTTTCCCAATTGGCTCATTTGTATCTTTTGCATTTAATAATTTCTCGCAAATAGTTTTGTTTGTGAATGTAAAATTGCCATCAAGGTCTTTTGCCCAAATCATATCAGGAACAGCATCGGACATTGATCTGATCATATCAAATAATTCATGATATTTTTGTTCGCTACACTTTAAATCTAATTCTACTTTTTTCTTTTCAGAAATATCTCTTGCCACAACAAGCATTTCAACAAATTTCCCGTCTTTTAAAATGGCAGAAGTAATTGTATCTAAGTAGAGGGTGCTTTCGTTTTTTCGTTTAATAGTAATTTCAAAATGAAAATTTGAAAAATCTCCACCAAGGCGTTTATCTCTGCGTTGATATACTTCCTCCAAAAATTCAGGAGAGATTATATCATATATATTTATTTCATCAAGATTTTCTCTTTTATATCCTGTTACTTCTAATGCAAAATCATTGCAGTAAGTAACTTCTCCATTCATTTTATAAGTGAGTATCATTTCTTTGGCTGTTTCAGCCATAAGACGAAATTTTTCTTCACTTCTTTTTATTGAAGCTATTTCTTTTTGTAGAATATCTATTTTTTCTTTTAGTTTCATAGGAAATAATTTTCACAAATAATTTCGTTTAAAAAATAATATTTAAGCTATAAAATATTTTTACTTTCTTAGATACTTAAATAAAAGTGTTAATAATTTTTTTTTGTTTATTGGTTTATTAATAAATTCATCACAGCCTGATTCAAAAGCATCATCTTTTTCATTGTCAGACGAATATGCTGTTACAACAATTATTGGTAATCCGGGAAAAAGTTTTTTAATTTTCTCAGTTGCTATAAATCCATCCATAACAGGCATTTTTAAATCCATAATAACCAAATCAACTTGCGAGTCTTTAGCGCAAATATCAAGAGCTTCCTGTCCGTTTTTAGCTCTTAGAATATTTGCTTGTGTTAAAACAAGCATTGTTTTTATTACACAAAAGTTTGATTCTTCATCTTCGGTTATTAAAATTGTTTTGTCTGAAAAATCGATATTTTCCGGTAATCTTAATAAAATATCTGTTTTAGGTTTATTTGGTATATTGAAATAAAAAGTTGAGCCAATATTTAAGGATGATTCAACCCATATTTCTCCACCAAGTAATTCTACTATGCGTTTTACTAAAGCAAGACCTAATCCGATACCGCTAAATTCGCGAGTAAGAGAGTTGTCAGCCTGGCGAAATTTTTCAAAAATTACTTTATGTTTTTCTACCGGAATTCCTATTCCGGTATCCTTAATGAAAAATAAAATTTCATTTTTATAGATATTAAAACCGTATTCAACAGATCCTTTTTTTGTAAATTTTATTGCATTGCTTAATAATTCAATAAGTATTTGTTTTATTTTAGATGAATTGGAATAAATAGTAGTGTTTTGATCGTTAATTGATGGAATAAATTTTATTTCAATATGTTGTTTTTGAATTTTGTTTTGAATTTTTTCAATTACAGATGGGAGTTCTTTAAATAACTCATCGAGTTTGAATTCGTTTTTTCGAAATTTATATTTATTACCTTCCATTATTGTAAGATCAAGCATATCTTGGATAATATTGAGAAGCTGGTTCCCACTATCATTTATTGATTGAGAGTATTCAAGGATTTCTTCATCCGGCAAAGGATACATTAATAAATTAGAAAAACCGATAATTGCATTTAAAGGAGTGCGTAATTCATGCGATAGTGTGTGAAAAAATGCTGTTTTTATACTATCAGACTCCTCAGCTTTTTCTTTTGCAATTCTAAGTTCGTTTTCAACATATTTTATTTCTGTTATATCTACAAAGCTTTCAAGAAAACATTTTCGTCCTTTTAAAATAATTGATTTAACAGTTTTAATAATAGGAATTTGAATTCCATCACAAGTTAGTATTGTTTTTTCAGAATTGTCAATTTCTTGTTTCAGATCAGAAATAGGACATTTGCCTTTTTCAGCAGGACAAATGAATTTATGACAAATATTCCCGATAATATATTTTGGGTCAGCACCAATAATTTTAGCTGCAGAATTGTTAATATCAACAATTTTGTGGGTTTCTTCGTCAATTAATACTACTCCTGCATGAATTGAATTATAGATAGCTTTGATATAATTCTCACTTTCTAATAGTTCAAGATCGGCTTTCTTTTTATTTTTTTTATTTTCAATATTTTGTAAAGCAGTTTCAATATCGCTTGCAAGAGCTTCGATTAATGAATGCTCTTCTTTATAATTTGTAAATTCTGTAGGTACTGATATCGCCAATACTCCACAGGTATTATCATTAATTTTAAAATTCAGCACTAACTCTCTTAAGCCCGGATTTTTGCCCAGCATAGGACAATTGCCACATTCAGAACAAACATCTTCAATTGCTACTACATTATCTTCTTTTAACGATCTTTTTGTGCATTCGTTTATTTTCCCTTCCTTCAAATCCTTTATCATATCATCATAACCAACAATTCGTCCTGTATGATAATCCTTTATAAATTTCATTGAATTATCATAAAGTAATATCCAAGCACCTGAATAACCCATGGTTTTTGTAAGAATATCACAAACGCCTTGAAGTAATTTATTTGTGTCATTTTCTTTTGTCAAGAAAATATTTATATCTCTGATGGCATGTAATACCCGATTTAAATTCTTGTTTCTTTCTTCAGCAATATTTCTTTCGGTAATATCAAGCAAAGTTGCAATACTTTTGTAAGTGCCGGGTATTAAACTTATTGACAATAAAATAGTCCTTGCATTTTTATTAGCATCAATAGCTCGAAATTCGTATTCACTTGTTGATTTTGGGTCTTTCCTTAGATTTTGTATATACTTTGTTCTTATTTTTATAAGGTCTTCTTTTAAAGCAAAGTCAGTCCATGGTTTTTTTTCTTCAATTTCTTTTTTTGAAAAACCAACAAATTTTGCGAATTCATTATTTACTAATGATAATATATTATTTTTTTCAATAATACACATTGCTGTACTGGAATTATCAAATAATGTTTTATAGAAATTATTTCTTTCGGTAGAATTTGTTTCAGGTTTTTTTTTCATTTACATAGAATTGTTTTAATTGCTAAATGGAATCTGCTGTTCATTCATTAACTTGTATATGGTTTGGTTTATTTAATAAATTTGTAGAGATAAAAAATAACCATTTATTTAGATAATGGTCAAATATACAAAAAATGTCATCAAGGATTATAAATTTATGAAAAAAATACCATAAATTTTTAACTTATTTATATAGTTTTAAAAAAAATTGTTTTAAAAGATTTAATTAATATTGTTTTAATCTCGTGATACAGAGGAGTGTTTAGTTTTTTTAAATATGATTAATAAAAATTTTCATATAATTGCATGATAAAAAATATTTATTAAATGGAACCAAAAAGAATTTTTGATCTAATATCAAGATATAAATTAAAATTTAAACCAAAAGATGATGTATTAGCAGCAAAGGAAAACGGCAATTGGAAGAAGTATTCAATTGATGAATATATTGAGAATGTAAACAATGTTAGTTATGCTTTACTAAAACTGGGAATTAAAAAAGGTGATAATATTGCAAGTATTTCCAATAATCGCCCTGAATGGAATTTCATTGATATGGGAATTCAGCAAATTGGTGCAATACATACTCCGATTTATCCTACAATAAGCGAATCCGATTATAAATATATTTTAAATCATGCTGAGGTAAAACTATTGTTTATTTCAAGTCGTGAGTTATTGACAAAAGTCGAGCAGGTTTTTCCCGAGGTTTCTACTCTTAAAGATATATACACTTTTAATGAAATTGAAGGCGAAAAGCATTTCAGTAAACTTATTGAACTGGGAAAAAATAATCCTGAAAAAGAAAAACTTGAAAAGATAAAAGAAAGCATTAAATCTAATGATGTTGCAACATTGATTTATACTTCCGGTACAACGGGTAATCCAAAAGGTGTGATGCTTTCGCATAATAATTTATTAAGTAATTCAATAGCGGTTTCGTACATTCCTACTTTTGGTGAAAAAGGAAAAGCTTTGAGTTTTTTACCTTTATGTCATGTTTATGAGCGAATGATAAATTACCTTTATCAATATCTTGGTATTTCGATATATTATGCTCAAAGTATGGCTACAATTGCTGATAATGCCAAAGAAATCAAACCTGATATGATGACTGCCGTACCGCGTTTTCTTGAGAAAGTGTATGATAAAATTCTTAATAAAGGGAGAAAACTTACCGGTATTAAAAAAGGAATATTTTTTTGGTCAGTTGGTCTGGCTGAAAAATATGAACTAAATCGCGAAAACGGAAGTTGGTATGAATTTAAACTTAAAATTGCAGATAAGCTTGTTTTTAGCAAATGGCGCGAAGCTTTGGGTGGAAATTTTAAAATTATTGTTTCGGGTGGAGCAGCAATCCAACCAAGACTTGCAAGAGTTTTTTGGTCAGCAAAATTGCCTGTTTATGAAGGATACGGTCTTACGGAAACTTCTCCTGTAATTGCAGTAACAAGTACTGATAGTAACGGAATTAAATTTGGAACAGTAGGACCACCTTTAAGAGGAGTTGAAGTAAAAATTGCCGATGATAGTGAAATATTGTGCAAAGGTCCCGGAGTTATGCTTGGATATTATCGTGATGAAAAATTGACAGATGAAGTAATTGATAAAAATGGCTGGTTTCATACCGGCGATGTAGGAATTATCGAGAAAGAAGGGCAATTACGTCTTACTGGAAGGAAAAAAGAAATATTCAAAACATCAGTAGGCAAATATATTGCACCTCAGATTATCGAAAACAAACTTAAAGAATCACCTTTTATTGATAATGCAATGGTTATTGGCGAAAATCAAAAATTTGCTGCTGCATTGATAGTTCCAAACTTTGAACATCTTCGTTCATGGTGTAATATTAAAAAGATAGAATATCAGGAAAATAAGGAAATAATAAAGGAACACGTAATAAGAAAAAGATATCAGAGAGAAATTGAAAAATGTAATTTAGAATTGGGAAATTATGAACAAATAAGAAAATTTCGATTTGTTGATACTGAATGGTCGGTTGAAACAGGAGAATTGTCTGCTACCCTAAAACTTAAAAGAAATACTGTTATTCAAAAATATCAGTATCTTGCAGACGAAATTTTTCAAATAAAACAATTATAACCAAAACCAAATTTATAATAATGAAAACAGAAGTAACAAGAATTTTTGATATTCTGCCACATTACAAAAAAAACTACAAGCCCAAAGATGATGTAGTTGTTGGTAAGGAAAATGGTGTTTGGGTAAAACACGATATTGAAAAATATATTGAAAAAGCTAAAAATATTAGTTATGGATTGCTGAAACTTGGGGTTAAGCCAGGAGATAAAATTGCAACTATTTCAAATAATCGCCCTGAGTGGAATTTTCTTGATATGGGAGTTTCTCAGATTGGAGCTATTCATACTCCGATTTATCCGACTATCAGCGAAGACGATTACAGATATATTTTAAAACATGCAGAGGTAAAATATGTATTTGTTGCCGGCAAAGAATTGTTATCCAAAATTGAACACATTTTACCTGATATCCCATCAATAAAGGGTTTATTTACTTTTAAAAATATTGCTACCGAGAAACATCTCAACGATTTGATTGAACTTGGTGAGAAAAATCCTGCTCCAGAAAAACTTGAAAAATTAAAAGCAAATATCAAAGAAAAAGATTTTGCTACATTAATTTATACTTCAGGAACAACCGGAGACCCCAAGGGTGTGATGCTTTCTCATTACAATATTTTATCAAATGCAAAAGCCGTTGCTCACATTCCTCCTTTCGGTGAAGAAGGTAAAGCACTTAGTTACCTTCCTTTGTGCCATGTTTACGAGCGAATGCTTAATTATTGTTATCAGTATCTCGGCATTTCAATTTATTATGCCGAAAATATGGGTAAGATTGCCGATAATATTAGAGAAATAAAACCCGATATTTTATCTACAGTACCTCGATTACTCGAAAAAGTTTATGATAGAATAGTTGACAAAGGACGTAAACTAAAAGGAATTAAAAGACAACTGTTTTTCTGGTCACTTAATTTGGGATTAAAATATGAGTTGAATAAAGCAAATGGCTGCTGGTATGAATTTAAATTAAAAATTGCCAGAAAACTGGTTTTCAGCAAATGGCAAGCCGGTTTGGGTGGAAATATGAAAGTAATTGTTTCGGGTGGTGCTGCATTGCAAGAACGTTTGGGAAGAGTATTCACTGCTGCCGGCATTCCGTGTCTCGAAGGTTATGGATTAACAGAAACCTCACCTGTGATTACTGTTAATGATTTTAATAAAAATGGTTGGAAATTTGGTACTGTTGGTCCTCCCGTAAAGGATGTAGAAATAAAAATTGCCGAAGATGGAGAAATTCTTTCAAGAGGTCCAAATACTATGTTGGGATATTTTAAAGCACCTGAATTAACAAAAGAAGTTATTGATAAAGATGGATGGTTTCATACCGGTGATGTTGGAGTTATTGAAAAAGAAGGTCAACTTAGAATTACAGGCAGAAAAAAGGAAATTTTTAAAACTTCGCTCGGAAAATATATTAGTCCTCAATTGCTTGAAAACAGGTTTAAAGAATCAGCATTTATTGATAATATTGTTGTCCTTGGCGAAAATCAGAAATTTGCTGCTGCATTGGTAGTTCCGGATTTTGAACACATCCAGGCATGGTGTAAAGTAAAAAATATTAAATATTCTACTGATGCTGAAATGCTAAAAGAAAAAGTGATAAAACAACGATTACAAAGAGAAATAAATACGTACAATAAATTTTTTGGGAATACAGAAAAAATTATGAGATTTGAATTGATGGACCACCTATGGTCTATCGAAACCGGAGAATTGACTGCAAATCTTAAACTTAAACGAGGATTTATCACAAAAAAATATAATGAACAGGTTGACAAGCTTTTTAAATAGAATTTGTTTGACTTTAGGAATGGCACTAAACAATGTTAGAAATAAGAAGAGTATTTGATCTCTTAGATCAATATAAAGGAAAATATGCTTCAAAAAAGAATGCCTTTGGTTTTAAATCGCATAATGTTTGGAACACATATTCTTCTTCTGATTATATTAATTATGTCAACGAAATTAGTCTTGGACTAATAGAACTCGGTGTACAAAAGGGCGATAAAATTGCAACCATCATGGTAAATTGCCCTGAATGGAATTTTATTGATATGGGATTAATGCAGATTGGTGCAATACAAGTGCCAATCTATCCTACCATTAGCACATCAAATTTTAAATATATTTTCAATGATGTTGAAGTAAAATTTGTTTTTGTTTCAAATAATGAAATTTTTCAAAAGATAAAACCAATAATCCCTGAAATTGTTTCAATCAAGGAAGTTTATTCAATTGAAAAACTGATTGATGTTAAAAACTGGCAGGAAGTATTGAATCTTGGTAAAGAAAGTAATATTAAAGATTTAAAAAATATTAAATCATCAATATTGCCTGATGAAATCGCAACAATAATTTACACATCCGGAACAACCGGTATTCCAAAAGGAGTGATGCTTTCTCATTTTAATTTAATTAGTAACATAATGGCGTGTTCCGAAATATCGCCGTTTAAATCGTCGCATCGTGCTTTTAGTTTTCTTCCCTTATGCCATATTTACGAAAGAATGTTAAATTATCTGTATCAAAATTTTGGTATGTCAATTTATTATTCTGATAATTTTGAAAATATCGGGGAAAATATTCGGGAGGTAAAACCACATACATTTTGTGCGGTACCAAGAGTTCTGGAAAAAGTATGTGCAAAAATCGAAAGAAAGGGTGATAGCCTTTCGGGAATAAAAAGAAAAATATTTCAATGGGCAGTTTCTATAAGTGATGAATATAAAGTGAATAAAAATAATGGTTTTGTGTTTGGGTTAAAAAGAGAATTTGCTGATTTTTTTGTTTTCCGAAAATGGCGAAAGTCTCTTGGAGGCAATCTTATTATGATTGTTTCCGGTGGTGCTCCACTACAACAACGAATTTCAAGACTTTTTTGGACTGCCCGTATTCCTGTAATGACAGGTTATGGATTAACAGAAACATCACCTGTGATTGCAGTTTCAAATTTCGGGAAAGATGGTATTAAGTTCGGAACAGTTGGGCCGTTATTAAAAGATGTGGAAGTAAAAATTGCTGAAGATGGTGAGGTGCTTGTTAAAAGTCCGGGTCTTATGCAAGGGTATTATAATCGTCCGGATAGAACCAAAGAAGTTATTGATAAAGATGGTTGGTTTTATACAGGAGATATTGGTTGTATTGAGGATGGGAGATACCTGAAAATCACCGACAGGAAAAAAGAAATGTTTAAAACATCAGGAGGAAAATATGTTGCTCCTCAGGTAATTGAAAATATTGTGAAAGAATCTCCCTTTATTGAAAAAATTATTGTGATTGGAGAAAAACGAAGATTTACTTCTGCTTTGATACTTCCGAATTTTGAGCATCTTGAAGCGTGGTGTAAAATAAAAAATATTGATTTTACAACAAATAAAGCCATAATTAAGAACAAACTAATAATTGATAGAATTGACAGGGAAATAAAAGAAATAAATTTTAAACTTAATAAAGTAGAGCAAATAAAGAAATTCTCATTAATTGCAGATGACTGGACAGTCGAAACAGGAGAGCTATCACCAACTCTTAAATTGCGCCGGAAATTTATTCAGGAAAAATATAAAGATACTATTAATGGTATTTATAGATTTAAAAATTGAGATTTGGAATTTAATTAAACTTTAGTCACTCCAATTACTATTCTTCTACAAAACATAAAGTATAACAGCAAAAAAATGACAAATCGTTCCGCCTAAAACAAACAAATGCCAGATACTGTGTCCAAATGGTAAACGGCGCCACAAATAAAAAACAACTCCAATCGAATAAGTAAAACATCCTGACATTAATAACCAAAATCCAGGTGTGGGTAAGCTCGCATAAAGTGGTTTTATTGCGATAAGCAAAACCCATCCTATTGCAACATAAAGCAAAGTTGATAATGTTCGGTATTTGCCGATAAAAAAGATTTTTAAAATAATTCCTGCTATTGCTGCAAGCCAAACTACACCAAAAATGCTCCAGCCCCACGGTCCTCGTATTGTAACTAAAGTAAATGGTGTATATGTTGCAGCAATTAGAATAAATACTGCTGAATGATCAATAATATTTAAAATGCTTTTGATTTTAAAATTCCGAAAAGCATGAAATAATGTAGAAGATGTATAAACCATTATCATCCCGACACCAAAAATACTGAAACTGACAATGTGCCACGCATCTCCACGTAAGCTTGCAAAAACAACTAATAAAACTAATCCGCTAATACTCAACAAAAGACCTATTCCATGTGTTATAGAATTTGCAATTTCTTCTTTTAAACTTTGATGTTGATAGTTTACATCCATATTATTTTTTTCAATTATCAAGATTAACTTTAAGAATTAACGAGTAGTATTTTTTTTTAGTACTGTGTTGGAGTATTTTTTAGATCGGATTGTACTTTTGTATGTTTTAATCATTCTCGTATATATTTATTAACCCATTATTCTCTATATATTGATATAGTATCTTAATAATTGTTAAAAGTC
>JAIORY010000231.1 GCA_021107915.1 Bacteroidales bacterium
TTCACTTTAAGTACTTTATTTATTACCTCTTCTCATATTTATGAGAAATATCTTCAGCAGTTTTATCAAGAATTTTTATAACCTCATCAGTTAATTTTCCTTCTTTAAGAGTGTTAAGAACCTCTTTGTTGTGAATTTCAAGAAAATGAAGATATTCTTCTTCAAAATCAATAATACTTTTAATAGGAACTTTTCTTAATAATCCTTTAGCTCCGCAATAAATAATTGCGATTTGTTTTTCAACGGGCATTGGAGAATATTGAGCTTGCTTAAGAATCTCAACATTTCTTCTTCCTTTTTCAAGTACTGCTTTTGTAGCCGGATCGAGGTCAGAACCGAATTTTGAAAAAGCTTCGAGTTCGCGGAACTGTGCCTGATCGAGTTTAAGTGTACCGGCAATTTTTTTCATTGCTTTAATTTGCGCATTACCACCAACTCTCGAAACAGAAATCCCAACATTAATAGCCGGACGAATACCTGCATTAAATAAATTTGATTCGAGGAATATTTGACCATCAGTAATTGAAATCACATTAGTTGGAATATATGCAGAAACATCACCTGCCTGGGTTTCGATAATTGGGAGTGCGGTTAATGAACCTCCACCTTTTACCATCGGTTTGATAGAATCAGGCAAATCATTCATTTTTTCAGCAATCTCATTTGAGTTAATGACTTTTGAGGCTCTTTCGAGTAATCTCGAGTGAAGATAAAAAACATCTCCGGGATAAGCTTCCCGTCCCGGAGGTCTTCTAAGCAATAATGAAACTTCGCGATAAGCAACAGCTTGTTTCGACAAGTCATCATAAATAACTAATGCGGGACGTCCTGTATCTCTGAAAAACTCTCCAATGGCAGTACCTGCAAAGGGAGCATAAAATTGCATAGCTGCCGGATCGGATGCAGTTGCAGTAACAATAATGGTATAAGGTAAAGCTCCATTATCTTCAAGGGATTTTACAATGTTGGCAACAGAAGAACCCTTTTGTCCGATTGCAACATAAATACAGTAAACAGGTTCACCTTTATCGTAAAACTCTTTTTGGTTAATGATAGTATCAATGGCAATTGCTGTTTTTCCGGTTTGCCGGTCACCAATAATTAACTCTCTCTGTCCACGTCCTACAGGTATCATCGAGTCAATAGGTTTAATACCGGTTTGAAGAGGTTCGCTAACAGGTTGACGGAAAATAACACCCGGGGCTTTTCTTTCGAGTGGCATTTCATAAGTTTCTCCTTTTATCTCACCTTTACCATCAATAGGTTCTCCGAGAGTGTTGATAACTCTACCTAACATGCCTTCTCCAACATTTAGCGAGGATATTTTTCCGGTACGTTTTACTATATCACCTTCGCTAATATTTCGGCTTTCGCCAAGAAGCACAATACCAACATTATCTTCTTCAAGGTTAAGGACAATTCCTTTTAAGTTTCCTTTTTCGAATTCAACCAGTTCGCCTGATTCAGCATTGTTTAATCCGTAAACACGGGCAATACCGTCACCTATTTCAAGTACAGTACCTACTTCTTCGAGTTGGACTTCGTCTTTGAATCCAGCTAATTGTTGACGTAAAATTGCGGATACTTCAGAGGGTTTTATTTCTGCCATCTTTATAAATATTTAAATTTTTAAAATCCTTTTTCGTACAAATTAATATTAAACTCTTTTTTTAGGTCCTCAATCTGTTTTAAAATACTGGCATCATATTTATTATCGCCAAAATCTAAAACAAAACCACCGAGAAGTTCTTCTTTAATTTCTTCTATTAGTTCAATCTCTCCTCCTGTTTGCTTTTTCATTAAGTCAAGAATTTTGTTTTTGATGTCATCATCAATTTTTACAACAGTTTTAAGATATGTAGTTATAATATTTTTATATTTTTTATATAAATTAATAAACTCTTTGGCGATAGATTCTAAATAAGCTTCCCTTCTTTTATTAGTTATTATTAGTAAAAAATGAAGTGATATCTTTTGCAAATGCTTTTCGAAAAGAGCATTAATAATAGCTATTTTCTTTTTTGAATTAATGATAGGACTTTGCAGAAGAAGCCTGAAATCTTTATTTTCTTTACAAACAGAGATTACAAGCTCCATATCTTTTGTTGTTTGATCAAGCATTTTTATATCAATAGCCATATCAAACAAAGCTTTTGCGTAACGTTTTGATATCCGTGTTTGTCTCATTATATCTAATTAAAATTAATATCCTTAATGAGGTCATTAACAAATTCTTTTTGTTTATTATCGTCGGATAGTTCTTTTTTCAGAATTTTTTCAGCGATTTCAATTGATAATGAAGCGAGTTGATTTTTCAGATTAGTTGTTGCAGCCATCTTTTCGTTTTCGATTCTTTCTTTTGCACTTTCAACTATTCTGTCAGCTTCTTCATTAGCTTTTATTTTAGCTTCCTTAATTATCGAATCTTTTACTTTTCTACCGGCACGCAAAATTGCATCCCTTTCTTCTTTAGCCTCTTTAAGTAATTGTTCGTTACTGAATTTTAATTCTTTCATTTCTTCTTTTGCGTTGTTAGCTGCATTCAGAGCTTTATCAATAGAAGTTTCTCTTTCGTGCAATGCTTTCATTATAGGTTTCCATGCGAATTTTGAGAGTACCCATAATACAATAGCAAAGGATAATGTCATCCAAATAATTAAACCTATGCCGGGTTGTACTAATTCCATTTGTTTATATTTTAATTTTGTTTAAAATAAAAAATAGTCCTTTATAACTAATTAGTGCCTATAGTTTGGAGTGCCTAAAATGCCTAAAGTTGTTGTTTATTATGAATTGATGTAAAAATGACAAATGTTTCATATACAACAATAAAAATAAAATCATTTTTTATAAACTTTAGGCACTCTTTCCCGAAAGCTTTCGGGATTAGTTCACTTTAAGTACTTAAAAATTCACTTTATATCTCAACCAACCGTTAAGATGCAAAGGAAAATTACTCACGTTTGTCTAAAGAAAAACTATCAAAAGACAAACAACGATAGAAAAGAATGCAACACCTTCGATAAGAGCGGCTGCTACAATCATGTTCGAACGGATATCACCGGCTGCTTCAGGCTGACGAGCGATTGATTCAACAGCTGCACGTCCTATCTGACCAATTCCGATACCGGCTCCAATTGCCGCAATACCGGCTCCAATACCGGCTGCCATTTTTGCTAATGGGGCCAAATCGGTTGCTACTTGTAATAATATTGTTAATAAATTCATAATAATGTATTTAGTTGATTAATTAATTGTTTAATTTTAAATATGTCTGTCCATAAAGTCAATCATATTGATAAAATTTTAGATTTATGATTTTAAATTTTAAATCTGAATTCTAAAATCTTAAATTGTTAGAGCGTGATTTTATAGACCGGCACTAAATAGTGTTGTTTCACTTTATATACTTACAATCCCGCACTAATTAAAAACGTTGCTGCAAAGGCAATAATTGCATATAATTCAGGGAATACGGCAAGTACCATTGTCTTTCCGAAAATATCGTGCCCTGAACCTATACCTGCAATTCCTGATGCACAAACACTGCCTTGTTTTATCCCTGACATAAGTCCGACAAATCCTAAAGCAACTCCCGCTGCAAAAACTGCAACTCCCTGATATATCGATAATGTCAAAACTCCATCAACAACCATCTCTGAAAGCTTTGTGTTGATAATAAAAAATCCTGCAAAACCGTAAAGTCCCTGGGTTCCTGGCAATGCGCTTAATAACATATAGCTCCCGAAAGCCTCATCATTTTTCTTTAAAGCTCCTATCGTGGCATTTCCGCCCGATGAAACACCTATTGCACTTCCTATGCCGGCTAATGTAATCATTAATGCCAATCCTACATAGGCAAGTATTACTGCTGTTGTCATAATAATTCTCCTTTTATAATTTATTAATAATTTATTTTTATTTTATTTATAACTTTTCAGTACCTAAAATAATTAGTTAACTTTAAGTACTCTTATATAACTAAACAGGTTATTTCTTTCTGAATTTTAAATTCATCATTTTAAATTTTAAATTTCTTTCAACAATGCAAAATGTAGAATTTTAAATGCAAAATGTAAATCATTCTATTTACTCTTTTATCCCGAAAAGGGTTTATATTCTTTTCCTCCACCTGTAAACCCGGCATTTTTATAAAACTCAACAAATGTGAGTCGCATAGGATGAACAAACGATCCGAGTGATGATATTAATATATTTAAACCATGTCCGAGTATAAGAAATATTACAAAAAACACAGGTCCTAATATCGGTGATGAACCAAGTATTTGCATTGCAATATTATTTATTACTAACCCTAAAATACCACTTGACAAACCTAATGCAAATAAACGGATATATGATAACAGGTCGCCGAATATTCCGGTTACCGTTGAGTAAATATCCCAAACCCCTTTTCCTATACGAGCAGGAATACTGATTTCGACATC
Source organism: Bacteroidales bacterium (assembly GCA_021107915.1). Lineage (GTDB taxonomy): Bacteria > Bacteroidota > Bacteroidia > Bacteroidales > JAIORY01 > JAIORY01. Next base: position 4,449 of record JAIORY010000231.1, read on the forward strand.
GCTAAAAAATATAATTAAAAATCCGCCAAGCGAAAGAATTGTATATAAAATAATATTGTTTGCGGCTATATATTCTAACTTTGTTAAAGCTGCATAAATTCCACCGCCTATTAAAATAATGAGCCATCCAAAAGTTGCAAGTGAGTGCATGAACCCATATTGTTTTATCTGATTTGCTGCTTTTATAAACATCCCGAAAATAATTTGTAATGCACCAAGTGCTAATGCCAGATTAAACATGTTGTCGGGATTAAGAAACAAGTCTTTGTAATTTGCAAATAATTTGGTATTTTCGTCTATTAAATCTATGCCAAATAATGTTCCAGAAATAATCCCAAATATAATGGTTGCTAAACCAAGAAATTGTACTAAAGACAATATTGGTTTAATTTCCTTTTTTGCCTTTAATTTATAAATACCTGCTCCAATCACAAACAATAATCCATATCCGGCATCGCCAAGACAAAAACCGAAAAACATCATAAAAAATGGGGCAAAGAACACAGTTAGATCAAGTTCGGAATAAGCCGGTAAAGAAAACAATTTTCCGATAGGCTCGAACAATTTACTAAATCTGTTGTTTTGTAACAAAACAGGAACTTTATCCTTTTTTGTGGCTTTATCAATTATGTGCAAAATGTTGCTTTTATCCAAAAAATCATCAATTTGTTTTTTCTTTGTTTTCGGAACCCAGCCTTCAAGTATTTTCATTTTTTCATCTGCTTCAACGGCAGTATTTAAAATAACTTTCTCAAATTCCAAATTTGTTGCTATTGCTTCTCGTTCCTGTATAAGCAATGGAATTGATGTTTCGGAGTAATTGTCAAAATCATTGTTTATCAGCGTAATTTTTTCTTCTATTTCTTTTATATGTTTTTCTATTTCAGAAAGGGAGCTTTCGGGTTGTTTAATTTCTTCGGCATCAATATTTAGTTTTTCATCGCCTTGTTGAATAATAATAAAATAGATATGGTTTCCGCTTTCAGTAATTATTTCTGCATTGTATTCAGAAAGAAGTTTGGTGTTAAATTTCTTTTTAGAAGCGAGAAAAAACTTCAGGTAAAAATTTTCATCTTTTAGCTTGTTAATAATTTCAGCAGAAAAATCACCCCAGGGTTTTATTTTTATAAGTTCTTTATGGGTAGTAGCAAGTTCTTGATGCAATGTATCTAATTCCTTTTGCTTTTGTATTATTTCTTCAATAATTTTCAATCCATCTAAATCAGGGCAGTTATCAGTTTTCTCCGTTTCGCGTTTTTCGAGGGACTTAATTATTTTATCAATGCGATTTACTAATTGATATTTTTCCTTGATATCATCACTGATTTCAGTTTCTTTTTCAATTACATGAAGCACACCAAGCTCTTGCAGATTTTTCAGAAAATCACCATATTCCTTATGATAAACAAGGAAAGAATATTTTTGCATCGGTATTATCATTTGTTTGCCTCCATTTGTCGTTGCTGACGATCTTTAACAATTTTCTGTGACGATTTTGACAGGTTTTCTTCATCTTCCAAAAAACGTTTAATTTTTCTTATTGCATCTTCGTAGCCGGGAATTTGAACTTTTTCATACAAATTTACTTTTTGTGTCGTTTTTCTTCGTGCATGATTGAGCAATTCCATTTTTCTGTTAAAAAACTCTCTTTCTATTACAACCTCTGCTAACTCTTTTACAATTGAAATTCCTTCAGGAAACCATTTCGGGTTATCGAACAAACTGAAATCCTCAGTCTGAAGAAGTACTTCTTCTAAAACGGGTGTTTTTACCCCTGCAATTTTCTTTGTTGTTGTTTTTACATCATCAATTGTAATAAGGTTTGTATTAAATTCATTCCAAATACCCGGTGTTAAAGTATATGCTTGTATTTTTTGAGATAATTTTTTATCTAATTCTTTTACCTTGGTCTTTGCTTTTTTCACCTCCATACGTAATGCTGTTTCCTTATTTTTAATCACAGGAAGTGCATTCAACCTCATTTTTAATTGTTTATTAAGGCTTTGTAATGCTGTTTTATTATATTGAAATTTAATTGCCATTTTAGACACTAATTACACTAATTTACACTAAATCCTTTGACACGAATTGCACGAATTTACACTAATGTTTTATTTTATTTACTGACACTAATTTCACTAATTTACACTAAATCTACTGACACGAATTGCACGAATTTACACTAATGTTTTATTTTATTTACTGACACTAATTTCACTAATTTACACTAAATATTTTGCAATATATTTCTTTTTAAAATTCTATTCGTGTTAATTCGTGCAATTCGTGTCAAAGTACAATTTGTGTCTTATAACACAACTCTTTTATAATTTAAACTATCTTCTCCAAAATTAACCAGTAATCCCAACTTTAGTTTTGAAGCAGCCATATAGTTCAATGTTTGTTTTATATGGCTGTTTGTTAAAGATTCAATTGCTTTTACTTCCAATATTATTTTATCATAAACCACAAAATCAGCATTATAACGATGTGGCAAAATCACATCCTTATATTCAATTTTATATTTTTGTTCTCTTGAATAAGGAATCTTTTCTTTTTGAAACTCATACTCCAGCGCATCTTTATAGATCACCTCATTATGTCCCTTACCTAAAATACTATGAACTTCCATACATATACCTATAATTTTATACGATTCATCTTTATAAATTAACTTATTCATATTCACCAACTTTATAGGACACTAATTTCACTAATTTTTTATAACATAATTTTTCCCAAAATCTAATTCGTGTTAATTTGTGAAATTTGTGTCTTGTTTTTTCCGTATTTTTCAACAAGCTCAGATTTTATGCCAATTTCGGCAACTGAAAAATAGTTATTTAATAATTCCCAAGCTGTGTTGAGCATTGCATCAATTTCAATATTAATATCAATAGCAAGCAGCTTTTCCGAATATTCTTTTGCAAATTTCATGGTTCTTTCATCGTAATCAGTCAGGTCGAAACCATTTTCCAATTTTGTTTTTGCATTTGCAGCATCAGCATAAAGCCGGATTGCAGCATTCATAACCTGCGGATGATCTTCTCGTGTTTTTTTACCGATAACAAGTTGTTTTAATCGCGACAAGCTACGGAAGGGGTCAATAATTACTTTTCCGATATCCGTATCTCTACGCACAAATAATTGTCCTTCGGTAATATAACCCGTATTGTCGGGAATTGCATGTGTAATATCACCGCCTGATAATGTTGTAACGGCAATAATTGTTATTGATCCCCCACTTGGGAATTGTACTGCTTTTTCGTAAAGCCTTGCCAAATCGCTGTAAAGCGAACCGGGCATACTGTCTTTCGAAGGAATTTGGTCCATCCGGTTAGAAACAATACTTAAAGCATCAGCGTAAAGTGTCATATCTGTTAAAAGAACCAGAACATTTTGGTTTTTTTCTGAGGCAAAATATTCTGCGGCAGATAAAGCCATATCCGGGACAAGAAGCCGCTCAACAGGCGGGTCTTCGGTTGTATTTACAAAACTAATAATACGGTCAAGTGCTCCGGCATTTTCAAATATATTTTTAAAGAATAAATAATCATCGTTTGTAAGTCCCATTCCGCCAAGGATAATTTTATCGGCTTTTGCACGCAAGGCAACCATTGCCATAACCTGATTATACGGCTGGTCGGGATCGGCAAAGAAAGGGATTTTTTGTCCTGTAACAAGTGTATTGTTCAGGTCGATTCCTGCTATGCCTGTGGCAATAAGTTCGGAAGGCTGTTTTCTTCTTACCGGATTTACCGATGGTCCTCCAATTTCTACTGCATTACCATCAACTTCTGGTCCTCCGTCAATAGGTTGTCCATAAGCATTAAAGAATCTTCCGCTCAATTCATCACTTACCGATAATTTAGGTGCATGACCCAGAAATACTACTTCTGCATTTGTCGGAATACCTTCTGTTCCTGAAAATATTTGCAGGGTTACCAAGTCTCCCTGTATTTTAACTACCTGTGCCAGCCTGCCATTTACAGTTGCCATTTCTTCATAACCTACTCCATCGGCATGTAACGAGCATGTTGCTTTTGTAATATGATCTACTTTAGTGTGTATTTTTTGAAAAGCTGTTGTTTCCATTTTTTAATTTATGATTTACGATTTACGATTTATGATTTACGATTTTCAAATAGTCAATTGTCAATCATCAATCATAACTCTTTCATTAATAATTTCCTGTAATTCTTTCTCAAATTTATTGAATTTCTCCGACTCAAATTCAGAATAATTCATTTGTTTGAAAACATTTATCATTCTTTTAAAATATGGATTTACTTCCTCGAATGTTTCAAATTTTAAATTTGCTTTATAAACATCAAGCACTTTATTCATCATGTATTGTTGTCGCTTGATAGATGTTGAAGCATCAATTTTGTCAAAAGCATCTTGTTGAAGAATAACAAAATCAATAACCTCTGATTTCCAAAATATCTGATGATAATCAATTGGCACTCCATCATCACCCAATATATTTATCTGCTCATAAGCTTCATGTCCTCTGATAAGGATATTTTTTGCCAGCATTATATTATCAATCCAATCGGGTGAAATATTTTCTTTGATAAATTCTTGAAATTCGGGATATTCAATATATTTCGAATAACTGTCAACCGCATCAATAGCAGGGTATCTTTTGCTGTCGGCACGATCCTGCGAAAGAGCGTAAAAACATCGTGCTGCCTTTTTCGTTGATTCAGATACAGGTTCTTTAAGGTTACCTCCTGCCGGCGAAACAGTTCCTATAAATGTTACGGCACCGGTCTTTCCATTATTAAGATAAACGAAGCCTGCACGAGCATAGAAATTTGAAATAATTGCCGGCAAGTCCATCGGGAAAGCGTCAGGTCCCGGCAGTTCTTCCATTCTGTTCGACATTTCGCGAAGTGCCTGCGCCCAGCGTGATGTTGAATCGGCAAGTAATAAAACTTTTAAGCCCATTGAACGATAATACTCGGCAAGTGTCATTGCTGTATAAACAGATGCTTCACGAGCTGCAACAGGCATATTTGAAGTATTGGCTATGATTGTTGTTCTTTCCATCAATTTTCGTCCGGTTCTCGGGTCATCAATTTCTGGAAATTCTGCAAATATCTCTACTACCTCGTTGGCACGTTCTCCACAGGCTGCAACAATAATCATATCGGCATCGGCTTGTTTCGAAAGTGCATGTTGCAATACGGTTTTTCCTGTTCCGAATGGTCCCGGAATAAAACCTGTTCCTCCTTCTACAATGGGGTTCAGGCTGTCAATTACCCTGATACCTGTTTCCATGAGGACAAATGGGCGCGGTTTTTCTTTGTATGCTTTTATTGGAATTTTTACGGGCCATTTTTGAACCATGCTGACTGGAATTTCATTATTATCTGAATCAATTAAAACAGCAATGGTATCGTTAATTTTATATTCGCCCTGTTCGGTAATGCTCTTTATTGTGAAAGTTCCTTCAAATTTAAAAGGTACCATAATTTTATGAGGTATCCAGTTTTCTTCGACTTCGCCAAGCCATGAACCCGGAACAACAATATCACCTTTTTTTGCGATAGGTTTAAATTCCCAAAGTTTATCGTCTTCCAAAGCAGGTGTGTAATCACCTTTTTTCAGGAAAATGCCTTCCATTTTATTTAGATCGTGTTGCAGTCCGTCAAAATTTTTCGACAAGATACCCGGGCCAAGTGTTGCTTCCAGCATGTGACCGGTAAATTCAACTTCTGTTCCCGGTTTCAAACCCCTTGTGCTTTCAAATACCTGGACATAAGCATTTTTTCCGCCAATTCTAATAACCTCCGCCATTAGTTTTACATCACTCATTTTGATATAACAAATCTCGTTTTGAGAAACCGGTCCGTCAACCTCAACAATTACGAGGTTTGCTATAATACCTGCAACTTTACCTTTTGTACTCATATATTTTTAATTTATTTTAGACACTAATTTTCACTAAAAAGACTGACACTAATTTCACTAATTTTCACTAATTAATTTTATTATTACAATTCATTTTCAAACTTTTATTCGTGTTAATTCGTGCAATTTGTGTCTAAATTTAATTTGTGCAATTCGTGTCTTTTTATAAGTTTACAATATGGATTAATTAGTTCACTTTAAGTGCTAATTAATTCTAATGTTTGTTTTTACGCTAAATTCCTCAGGAAATTTATAACTCATTTTTATATCATTTATCAATCTGTTAAAAAGTGCTTTCCCTGTTTCGTTATCAAGTTTTATCCAGCGTTCAACTATATTTAATTTAATTACAAAGCTTAATATTTTTTCAATAGTAAAATAATTGAAGAACGTATGCTCGTCAAGGAATTGCCATTTTATATTGTCAAGAGCTTTTTCTTTTTCTGATATATCCATTTCGGATTCTGCGATCTGCAATATTTTTTCAATGTATGGAACTTCGTCTGCAAGTAAATCCGCTTTAGGACTACTCTTGATTAGAATTTCATACACTTCGTTTTTATCCTTAACGGGAATAAGTTGTTTTTCAATATCATAACCATATTTATGGCAATTTACAGCAGTTAAAATATTTTTTATATCCCTGTCGAACTTGAACCATTGCTCTAAAAAATCATTTTTCACTTGCAATGCGTACTCATAATATAAACTTTGCAATTCGTTTTCGCTACTCAAATTTGAATTTCCGGAAGCTTCAGTTTTAATATTGAAGATAAGTTGTTTCATATAATCAACAATATTTGTGGGTTCCTTAATTTGTTCCTCCAAATATTCTTCTGTATAATTCCCAAGAGTAATAAATTGGTTTTCTTGTTTTAAAAGCAGATTCAACAAATTATTATTATCATAATTCAGATAAAGTAATTCAGCCAATTTATAATCAGATGAATGCAGTTGTTCCGCAAGTTCATTTTTAAACTCATGACTTGTTTCCCCGGGTTTGTTTCCGTCAATTATTATATCGGGAAGTCCTGCAACTAAACAGTAATAATTTCTTTTTAACATTGTTAAATCCATAGATTATTTTGATAAAAAAATCAGCTATTCTACTACTTCTTAACAATTTTGCAACCCCGATAGCTATCGGGGAAAGCTGTTTATACATACGCACAAACTCTTATGAGTTTGGAAGTAGTAATGCGGTACAAAACAAAACTATAAATTTTGCAATTTTGTTCCGTACAAGTATCATTAATCAAAAATCATTTTTTTTGTTTTGTCTTTGAGATAATTTATAAAATAATTTTCAAAATCTTTATCAGTAAAACTTATATAATAACTACCGTCTTTTGGTCCGATTTTAAAACCGCTTTTAATATTTGGTTCAAAGTTAATTTCAAGACCTGAATCCAAGAGTTCTTTTGCCTTATTATTGAAAAAATCTGTAAGTTCTTTTTCTTCTTTTTGCGGAAGCAGCAAGCTGATATTAAATTCTTCCGGTTTTTGCGGGTTCCAGTTTTTAATAATTGTAAGGATAATATTTTTTACAAATCCCTCGTCTTTGAATGCATCCTTTACGGGAACTTCGACTTGTGCGGTTGTAATAAGTCCGGTAATTTGTTGTTTTAAGTTACTGATAAATTGCCGGGCAGCCAAGCGTATTTCCGAATCTGCATTTTTTTTAAGCTCATCTGCTTGTTTTTGTGCTTGTTCAGCAATTTCTTTTTCTTTGTTTTTTGATGCATTAATAATATTATCAGCTTCTTTTTTTGCATTTGCAATAATCAGTTCGGCTTCCTTTTTTGCTTTTTCAACTCCTTCGTTGTATATTTTTTCTGTTAGTTCAAGAATTTTTTTTGTCATGATAATTTCCTTTTTTAAAAAACGCTTGCAAAATTAGTAAGTTTTTGCATTGTTTCTTTTATAATTGTTTCTTTTTTTTGATTTGTTAACCAACATTTATTACAGCCCAAACAATGTAAGCAACATAAAGCAGTATTAGAAACGCACCCATTTTTTTGCCTACAACCCATTTGTTAATAATAAATAACCCAAACAAAACTGCCACGGAAGCCAAAAGAAACTGTACTGACATATTTAAATCATCAATATGCAGGCTGATATTCCCTCCGGTAATTAATATAATTAATAAAAAGGGCAACCCAAGTCCTATTAAAATATCAAATATATTCGATCCTATTACATTGCTGATAGCCATGCCGCCACGTCCTTGCTTAGAAACTACTACTGAAGAAATAAAATCAGGCACAGAAGTGCCGACTGCCAATACTGTAACTGCAATAACAGCCTCGGAAATATTTAAAATATGAGCTATGCCTATAGCACTTTCTACAAGAACCCAACTTAATGCAGCTATAATTAAAATCGAAATAAAAAAGATAGCATAATATTTTTCAGGCTTTGGAAAAATTTTATCTAAAACAAAGTCGAACGGAGAAGTAATTTTTTTGACGAATTCCGATTTATCAATATTTTTTTTGACTTCTTGTTTTTCTTCATTCGGATCAACATAATTGAACATTCTTCGCCAAAACACAACAACAATAATATATATAAGGTAAATACCAATAAATAACGCTGCATCTGTCCATTCTACTTTACCGTCTTTAAATAAAAATATTAATAATAATATTGCAATTGCGTAAAAAACAAGGTCGCGGATAACTGCCTGCCAGGCAATCAGAGCTTTTCTTACAACTGCTATTGCACCTGTAATTGCCAAAATATTGAATAATGCTGAACCAACAATGTTGCCTATTCCAATAGCTTCATGGTTTCCTGGGCGCAAGACTGCAAAAAGGGCAATAAATAATTCAGGTGCGCTGGAGCCAGCTGCCATTAAAGTTGCCCCAGCTGCATCAGATGACATTTTTAGTTTCGCTGCAATTTTATCCAGCGAGTCCACAAAATATCTTTCAATAACTTTTGCTAAAAGATAAAACGACAGAAGCAAAACAATGATCAACAATATAAGCATAATTATAATTTAAGATTTAAGAATTCAGATTTAAAATTTAAAATCATAAATCTAAAATTTTAACTTTCAGACTTTATAGACCGACTCTAATCAATGATGTTCTTCTGTTGCCATTCCGATATAAAGTGCTGATAATAATGTAAAAACATAAGCCTGAATAAGAGCAACAAGCAATTCGAGAAAACCCATGAAAATAGCAAAAGCCACAGATAATACCGAAACACCATATCCTAATACCGGATTTATATTTCCGAAAATAAAAATCAGGCTAATAAAACCCAAAACAATTATATGTCCGGCTGTAATATTAGCAAAAAGTCGCACCATTAATACAAAAGGTTTTGTAACTAATCCCATAATTTCAACGATAGGCATTAATGGAATAGGGATTTTTAACCACCATGGAACCCCCGGAGTATTAACAATATGTTTCCAGTAATTTCTGTTTCCGCTAACTGCTGTAATAATAAAAGTAAAAACAGCTAAAACCCCCGTTACGGCTATATTACCTGTAATATTTGCTCCTCCGGGAAAAAATGGAACTAATCCAAGTAAGTTATTTAGAAAGATGAAAAAAAACAGGGTGAGTAAATACGGCATAAATTTTTCGTATTTTTTTTCACCGATTGCCGGTTTTACAACATCATCCCTGATAAAAAGAATTATTGGTTCAAGTAATGATTGCAGTCCTTTTGGTGCTTTACCTTTTCTTTTGGTATATGTTCGGGCAATCGAAATAAACATCCAGCAAATGAGTACCATGCTGATTAATATCGCAAAAACATTTTTAGTGATTGATAGATCCAAAGGCAGGTTAGGATCAATAACTCCGGCTTCGTCAATACGAACAATTTTACCTTTATATTCTCCATCAGACATTAATTTGTATCCTTTGTATGAATCGTGTCCGTGATGAAATTTACTTGACCAAAAAGTTACTATCGTTCCATTATCAATTAAAATAATAGGTAAAGGTATTGAAACATGAGTATGTCCATAAGTTAAAATATGCCATTCATGCGAATCAACTATGTGACTAATGATTTCTTTCCCAGCTTTAAATTCTGATTTTTCTACTTCTTCTTCCCAGCTTTCAGCATGTTCTTTGTTTTCGTTTACCGGAGAATTATTTGTATGTTGTGCATTGATAAATTGGATCTGAAAAACACACAAAAGAAAAGCTAAAAATAAAATCCTGAAAACATTTATTTTATTATGTTTGATCGTACTTTTCATTTACTTTAGAATATAATTTTTCAAAATGCAATTTTACAAAAAATTAATGAAATCAATTTCTTAATTCTGAAAAAATCAAAAAAAGAAATTGCAATTGACAAAAAAAAATCTTATTTTCACAAAAAATATGTAACAACACTATTTTGACCAGCGTAAAACTATTTAATATCATAATTTTCAAAAAAGAAAGGGAGCATTTTATGAAAAAATTTATTTTATTATTATTTACAGTATTCTTTATCGGACTTACCGGATGTAATGAGTGTGAAAAAAAAGAACCTGCAATTAATCTTGAAGAGGAAAAACTCCAAATTGAAAATATTCTCGATCAGTATGTTATTGCCAATGAAAATAAGGATTTAAGTATTATTGAAAAAATATGGGCAAATGAAGATGATATTGTTTTAATTGGAACCGATAGCGATGAAAAGTTAATAGGTTGGAAGCAAATTAAAAATGCAATCCAGCATCAGTTCAAATCATTTGAAGATGTTTATATTTCGGTTTCCGAGCAAATGATATTTGTAAATGAGACAGGAAATACAGCATGGTTTTCCGAAATACTCAGTTATAATTTTATTTATAATGGAGAGGCTATGAGTTTTGAAGGAATAAGATTTACCGGAGTTCTTGAAAAATCTACTGATTGGGAAATTGTTCAGGGACATTTATCAATTCCTGCAGAAGTTGATATTGAAACTAATAAATAAATAAACAACCAAATTATTAACCAAAACCAAATTATCAGACCGGACGATTTTTTCGTTCGGTCTTTTTAATGATCAAATGTTATTATTCAATTTTGTTGGAGGATTTTTCTATAAAAAAATTAAAACTTAAATTTGCAAAAAAAATTAAAAAAATGAAAGCAATATTTTATTTTATTATAGCAATTCTCGTATTAGTTTCATGTTCGTCGGGTGAAGATAAAAAAGAAAAATCGGGCAAGGAAATGATTTTAAATAAACAAATATCTCCTGAATCGAAATCAGTTAATAATCAAGAGAAAACAATTGTGCCGGATTCCATTTCCGGATTCCAAAAAGAAGATTCTTTAGTAAAAAAAGAGCCACAAACCTCTGAACCAAAACTTACGTCAAGTAATAAAATGAAGATGATACCTACTAAGGAAAGATTAAATACTGATAAACTTGTCATGAAATATATCAGAAAAGGATTGTTTTATTACCAAAATAAGAATTTTGAACAGGGTATTGAAGAATTTGAAATGGTTATAAAATTAAAACCCGGTGATGCAAAGGCATTTTATCATATAGGTATGGGAAAATATAGACTAAACGATTATTATGGTGCTTTGGAAGCTTTTTCTGCATCTTCAGGCTTAAATCCTCAGGACACAGTTTCATTGATATATGCGGGTCTTTCGAAGTTTTATCTTGAAGATTATTATGGAGCAATCAGATATTATGATAAAGCAATTGATCAAAACCCGGATTATGAATATGCATATTTTAATCGTGGGATTGCTAATGGGAAAGTTGAAAATTATGAAAGAGCAATTACTGATTTTAACAGAGCAATAGAATTGAAATCGAATTATTTTGAAGCGTATAATAATCGCGGAAATGCATATTATTATTTAAAGCAAAAAGAACATGCCTGTGCCGACTGGGAAAAAGCAAAAGAATTAGGTGCTAAGGGTATTGATGAAATTTTAGAAAAACTTTGTAAATAAATTACAAAGTTTATCGAAAAACCTTAATATACTTGTTTAAGACAAAGTCCCTGAAATTGTAGCTAAAGCATAATCGCCTGATTTTGATGTCTCATTAATAATTTCCCCGTCGTAGAAAACAGAAAGTTCTATAATAGCATTTCTGTTATTGGCCTGAGCAGAGGCATAATAATAATCGCCGGGTTTTCCAACAAATGACTTTGTCCACCCGTTTTTTACTTCCGGTTTTTGGATTGTTTGTTTTTTAAAATCCTTAAATGTGATGTTGTAGCTATTAGCAGTTCCACCTAATACATATTTGACAGTTCCAGGAAGATCCTTTTTCTTAAAAATTGAAGCGAGAAAACTAAATATATTTGCCATAATAATTTTTTTTCAAATATAAATAATTAATAATTAAAAAGCAAATAATCAGTATAAAAATAATAATGAAAATATAGGAAAGAATGAAAATAAGGGGAATAATAGAAATATGGAAAAAGAATGGAAATATATAAAACTTATACCTTTATACCCCTATTTCCCTATAACTACAGGGTGTCCGTCCAAACGAATTCCTTTCAGTCATATGAATACCATTTTAAAAATTTATTGAGGTTTTTGATCTATTAGAAAATTATATTTTTTTTATAAATTTACTCTGCTAAAACAAGAACTTTATTATTTAATACTTCAACTACACCTCCACTGACTTCAAAGAATTGTGTTTTTTTATTTTTGTCAGAAACTTTTATTTTGCCTTTTTTCAAAACTGAGATCAAGGGAGCGTGATTATTCAAAATTTCAAAAAGCCCGTCAACTCCGGGTAATTGAACTAAATTTACCTCTCCTTCAAAAATTGTTTTGTCCGGTGTAATAATTTCGATTCGCATTTTTATAAAAAAATTAGGTTTTGTGTGAAATATAGTGGGTAATCAAATTTGCCACAGATTCACAGATTATAAAATTAATTTTTTTGTAATTAATAATCTGTGAATCTGTGGCTTTTTATTTTTTTCCCACATCAAATCAAAAATAATTTATTCATTCTTACTTTCTTCAAGTATTTTCTTCCCTTTTTCAATTGCTTCATCAATTGTTCCGACAAGGTTAAAAGCAGCTTCCGGATATTCATCCACTTCACCATCAAGGATCATGTTAAATCCTTTAATTGTGTCTTCAATAGAAACTATTGTTCCTTTTAATCCGGTAAATTGTTCTGCAACATGAAAAGGCTGAGACAAAAAACGCTGTACTCTTCTTGCTCTGTGAACAACAAGTTTATCCTCTTCCGATAATTCTTCCATACCGAGGATAGCAATAATATCCTGAAGTTCTTTATATCTCTGAAGTATTTCTTTAACTTTTTGTGCAGTATTATAATGTTCTTCACCAACTACACTTGGAGTGAGTATCCGTGAAGTTGAATCTAAGGGATCAACAGCCGGATAAATTCCAAGTTCGGAAATTTTGCGACTCAAAACCGTTGTTGCATCAAGATGAGCAAAAGTAGTTGCCGGAGCCGGATCTGTTAAATCATCGGCAGGAACATAAACAGCCTGAACTGATGTAATTGATCCTTTTTTTGTTGAAGTAATTCTTTCTTGCATTATTCCCATCTCGGTTGCCAAAGTTGGTTGATAACCCACGGCTGACGGCATTCTTCCAAGTAGTGCCGAAACCTCGGAGCCTGCTTGTGTAAAACGGAAAATATTATCCATAAAGAAAAGAATATCACTACCGCCGGATTTTTCATCACCATCACGGAAATATTCTGCAAGGGTTAGTCCTGATAAAGCTACACGGGCACGTGCTCCCGGAGGTTCGTTCATCTGTCCGAAAACAAGAGCTGCCTTTGATTCTGCAAGTTGCTTTCTATCAACTTTTGAAAGATCCCAACCTCCTTTTTCCATGTCTTCGATAAACTCATCACCGTATTTAATTACCTTCGATTCTATCATCTCACGAAGCAAATCGTTGCCTTCCCTTGTTCTTTCTCCAACACCTGCAAAAACAGAAAGTCCTGTATAAACTTTTGCAACATTATTGATAAGTTCCATAATGATTACGGTTTTCCCGACACCTGCTCCACCAAATAATCCAATTTTTCCACCTTTTGAGTAAGGTTCAATCAAATCAATAACTTTAATTCCTGTATAAAGAACTTCTGATTGTGTAGTAAGGGTTTCAAATTTTGGAGGATCTCTGTGAATGGGATATGTATTTGTTCTGTCAATGTCTCCAAGCCCGTCAATGGGATTACCGATAACATTAAATAATCGCCCCCGGACTTGTTCTCCAATAGGCATTGAAATTGGACTTCCTGTTGAAACTACTTCCATCCCGCGTCTTAATCCATCAGTCGAATCCATTGCAACTGTACGAATAGTATTTTCACCAATATCTTGTTGACATTCAAGAATTATTGAATTGCCCTTGTCGTTTTTTACTTCAAGTGCATCATAAATACTAGGTAGGTTACTGTCCTGATCAAAGCTTACATCAATAACAGGTCCAATGATTTGAGCAATTTTTCCTTTAGTATGATTTGTCATAATTTGTGATAATAATTTGCACAAAGATATAATTTTGAATTTAAAATTTTGAATTTAAAATTTAAAATTTATAGAATTATTTGCGAAGTGTAGCTCTTTCTTGCGAAGCAGGAGAAATGTCTGAAAGGCAGAGGAGTAAATGAATAATCCTTTATTTTTTAAAAAAACTTCTTTGAAAAAAGATCAAAATAAAAACGCCGATAGTGATTGCAGAATCTGCAATATTAAAAACAGGGCGGAAGAAAATAAATCTTTCGGAACCCCAGAACGGAAGCCAGTCAGGGAATGTTCCTTTTAATACAGGGAAATAGAACATATCAACAACTCTTCCGTGAAGAAAAGTTCCGTACCCTCCATCTTCGGGTATAAATGATGCTACCTGATGGAAATTACTTTCGCTGAATAATAATCCGTAAAAAGCACTATCAATAATATTTCCCAAAGCTCCTGCAAAAATCAGGGATAGACTGATGATAAGCCCTGTACTATGCTTTTTCTGAGAAATTTTATAAATATAAATCCCGATTGCAATTACGGCGAGTATCCTGAAAATACTTAGAAAAAGTTTACCGAATTCTCCGGCAAACTGAAACCCAAATGCCATTCCGTAATTTTCGGTGAAATGCAGAATAAACCAATCACCCATAACATGAGTTTCCTGTCCAAGAAACATAGTAGTTTTTATCCAAAACTTTAATGTCTGGTCGAGGATTAAAACCAGAAGTATTATAATGGCAGATTTCTTCAAAATTTATTACGATAAAAATTAATGAAAAACGAAATTAATCGTATTGTTTGTTTTTTGCAGCAATGCTCAAAGTAGCATGAGGTACACTTCTTAATCTTTCTTTTGAAATAAGATTTCCGGTAGCTCTGCAAACTCCATACGAACCGTTTTCGATTCTAATAAGAGCATTTTCGAGGTTTGTAATAAATTTTTGCTGACGGGCAGCTAATTTACTGTTTTCCTCTTTCGAGAGAACCTGATATCCTTCTTCCAAAACTTTAAAAGTTGGAGAGGTGTCATTGGTTCCATGCTCATTATTGTTGGTATAAGCATCTGTTAACATTTTAAGATCGCGGCGTGCTTTTTCAAGTTTATTCAGGATGAGATCCTTAAATTCCTGTAACTCTTCAATAGAGTATTTTGTTTTTTTTATTCCCGTTTTAGTGTCTTTCATAACTCATTCTTTTAGTAAGAAACGAAATATTTGAGTAATATTATTTATCTGTTTTATTAATATTTATTGTTATTTGAATATCACTATTCAATTCTATTTTTACAGCTTCGTTAGTTTTTATTTTGTCAAGAAACTCTAAATTATCCGTTAAAGTTTCCGAACAAATGTAAGAAATATTATTGTTAATTGCATCAAAAACAGAATTATTTTTTTCTATCTGTAAAGCAATCTTATCCGTAACTTCAAAACCTTTGTCTTTTCTCAGATTTTGAATCCGGTTTACTATCTCTCTTGCAATTCCTTCTTCTTCAAGTTCCTTTGTAATTGTGATATCAAGAGCAACTGTCAGATTATCCAAATTGGTAACAACCCAACCCGGAATGTCTTCGGTCATAATCTCAACATCATCAATCGTTATTTCTATTTTTTCGTTTTCGAGAGATAACTCATATTTATTGTTTGTTTCGATTAAGCTGATATCTTCCTGATTAAATGTGTTGATTGCCTGAGAAATTTGTTTCATCAGCTTGCCGTATTTCGGACCTAATGTTTTAAAATTCGGCTTGATCTTTTTAACTAATATTCCTGATGCATCAGAAATATATTCAATTTCTTTTACGTTGACTTCCGACAAAATAAGATTTTCGACTGCCTGTACTTGTTTTTTGAAATTCTCGTCAAGAACAGGAATCATAATTTTATTAAGCGGTTGACGAACTCTGTTTTTTGTTTTCTTCCGTAAAGATAAAACCATTGAAGAAATTTTT
The DNA here is from genome assembly GCA_021107915.1 of Bacteroidales bacterium. Lineage (GTDB taxonomy): Bacteria > Bacteroidota > Bacteroidia > Bacteroidales > JAIORY01 > JAIORY01. The sequence continues at coordinate 20,780 of JAIORY010000231.1, forward strand.
TGCGAAAGCTGCATTCTTTCCTCCAAGTCTTTATCTATTTGCTTATAAAAGGCTTTTGGGAAATCCGTAAGATGAATAGATTTCACATTATGTTTTTTTGTTACTTTGTTGAGATCAATAAATAAATTATCAGTAAAAAAAGGTGCAATAGGTGAAGATAATTGTGCAATTACTTCAAGACATTTATAAAGTGTTTGGTATGCAGATATTTTATCATCAGAATAATCGCCTTTCCAAAACCTTCTTCGTGATAAACGAACATACCAGTTACTTAAATAGCTGTCAACAAAATTCTGAATAGCTCTACCTGCTTTTGAAGGTTCATAATCATCGTAATAATCATCAACATTTTTGACGAGAGTATTTAGTTCTGATAAAATCCAGCGATCAAGCTCCGGTCGTTTTTCAAACGGAATATCATCTTCCGAGTAATCGAAACCGTCGATATTGGCATAAAGAGTAAAAAATGCGTAAATATTATAAAGTGTTCCGAAAAACTTCCTTTGAACCTCACCGATTCCGGCAGGATCAAATTTTAGATTATCCCATGGTTGTGCGTTTGTCATCATGTACCACCTGAGAGCATCCGGCCCGTATTGATTGATAATCTTAAACGGATCGGCAGCATTGCCAAGGCGTTTCGACATTTTGTTTCCATCTTTGTCGAGAACCAAACCGTTAGAAACGCATGTTTTGTACGATACCGAGTCGAAAAGCATAACAGCAATTGCGTGCATTGTAAAAAACCATCCTCTTGTTTGATCAACACCCTCGGCGATAAGATCGGCAGGGAAATTATTTTCAAACTCTTTTTTATTTTCAAAAGGATAGTGCATTTGTGCATAAGGCATTGCTCCCGAATCAAACCAAACATCAATAAGATCCAGTTCGCGGAACATTTTTTCCCCTGAAGGAGAAACAAGAATTATCTCGTCGATGTACGGACGATGAAGGTCAAAAGTCTCATAATTTTCTTTTGAGTTATTTCCCGGAACAAAATTTTCGAGAGGATTTGTTTTCATAAATCCTTTTTCAACAGACTTTTCGATTTCTTTTTTCAGGTCAGTAACCGAACCGAGACAAATTTGTTCTTTACGATTTTTGGTAAGCCAAATTGGAAGACCAACACCCCAAAAACGTGATCTTGATAAATTCCAGTCAACAAGATTTTCTAACCAATTTCCAAAACGACCGATACCGGTTGAGGTTGGTTTCCAGTTGATTGTTTTGTTCAATTCAATCATCCTGTCTTTAAAAGCGATAGTTTTTATAAACCACGAATCCAGAGGATAATAAAGAATTGGTTTATCGGTACGCCAGCAATGCGGATATGAGTGAATATATTTTTCGGTTTTAAAAGCTTTATTTTCTTGTTTTAATTTTACGATTATGTCGATATCCAGAGTTTCTTTTTTCTTGGGATCATTATTTGGGTCGAATTCATTTTTTACATATCTGCCTGCAAATTCACCCATTTCTTCGGTGCATTTTCCTTGTTTGTTTACAAGAGTCAACGAACCAATTCCGTTTTGTTTTGCCACTCTCTGGTCGTCGGCACCAAAACTTGGAGCAAGATGAACAATTCCTGTACCTTCCTCGGTTGTAACAAAATCGCCAATCAAAACTTTAAAAGCATCACCATCTTTGGGTTGTGCATAAGGTAATAATTGCTCGTAACGGATTCCTTCCAAATCTTTTCCAACGTACTCTCCGGCAACTTCAAAAGGAATATTTTTTTGTCCTGCTTCAAAGTCATCCATTTTCAATTCAGCATTTTTTTCAGGAAAATATTTTCCGAGAAGTTCTTTGCCAAGAATTACTGAAATTGGTTTTGAAGTATATGGATTAAATGTTTTTACTTTTATGTAATTGATTTTTTTACCAACACCCAAAGCTGTGTTCGAAGCAAGAGTCCATGGAGTTGTTGTCCATGCGAGAAAGCTTACATTTTCATTATCATCATCAAATAAAAAATCAGATTTTTCATTTTTAACAACTTTGAATTGAGCTACAAGTGTGCTGTCTTTTACATCGCGATAGCAACCCGGAAGATTAAGCTCGTGAGAACTTAATCCTGTTCCTGCGGCAGGCGAATATGGCTGAATTGTGTGACCTTTGTAAAGCAAACCTTTATCGTTAAGTTTGTTTAAAAGATACCAAACAGATTCAATATATTTATTATCGAAAGTGATATAAGGATTATCGAGATCGACCCAGTAACCCATATTTTTGGTAAGATCATCCCATTTATCCTTATATTTCATTACCTCTTTGCGGCAAGCTTTGTTATAATCTTCAACCGAAATATTTTTTCCAATATCTTCTTTGGTGATACCGAGAGTTTTTTCAGTTGCGATTTCAATTGGCAAACCGTGAGTATCCCAGCCGGCTTTACGTTTTACCTGAAATCCTTTCAGGGTTTTATATCTGCAAAATAAATCTTTTATTGTTCGGGAAATCACATGGTGAATGCCGGGCAAACCGTTTGCTGACGGAGGACCTTCATAAAAAACATAAGACTTATGACCTTCGCGAATAGCCATACTTTTTTCAAATATTTTATGATCTTCCCAATATTTTTCAATATCTTCTCCTATCCCTGCTAAGTTTAGCTTTTTGTATTCCCGGTATTTTGCTTTCATTAAATATGTTATGTATTTTAAAAATTGGGTGCAAAAGTAATAAAAAATTGATGAAATGCCTGCTTGATTGGGAATTATGATAAATTTTATTATTTTTGAAGAAAAAATAGATGAAATTCTTATGCTAAGTATTCAAGACAAAAGAGAATGAATATAAAAAGAAATTTGAAATTTGAAATTTGGAAAAACTCATTTTGATAACCCAATTTCCAATTTCTAATTTCCAATCACAGGTTTATCAAATAGTTTTTAAATAATTGAAAAAAGAAAAACAGATGAAAAAGGAAATTCAAGGAAACGCTCCTGCTGGAGCAGTTTATGGTTTAGGCTTTATCGGAGCAGCAATTTTTTTTATTTCTCACGCATGCACTTTTTGGATGGGTGTGATTGGATTTTTAAAAGCAATTGTCTGGCCGGCTTTTCTTATCTATGAGGCTTTTAAACATTTGGGGGCGTAAGAAAAAAAATATTTTGTGAAGTTGACACAAATTACACGAATTATCACTAATTTATTTTCGTAAAAAATTATTGTACAACCTTAAATCCGCAAATAAAATAAATAAATAGCCGCGAATGCGCGAATAATAAAATATAACTTATTTTACTTAACCCAAATTAGTGAAGTAAAATTCGCTTAAATTTGCGATATTAGCGGCTAATAAAAAAACACTTGCACTAAATTTTGTATTATTGGTAAACTAAGAAAAATATGGCTCAAAAGAAAGATATACCTGCCGAAGGTTTTTCGCAAATATTGCTTTACACCACACCCAATGGAAATGTTAAAGTTGAAATATATTTGAAAAACGAAACGGTTTGGCTTACGCAACAAAAAATTGCCGATTTGTTTGGGGTTGACAGAAGTGTGGCGACCAAACATTTAAAGAACATTTATGATGATAGTGAGCTTAGCAAAAAGTCAACATGTGCAATTTTTGCACAAGTTCAATTAGAGGGTATTCGGGAAGTTAAAAGGAATATAGAATTCTACAATTTAGATGCAATAATTTCTGTTGGTTACCGTGTAAACAGTCGGCAAGCTACACACTTTAGAATCTGGGCTACCGAAAGGCTGAAAGAATATATCATCAAAGGTTTTACCATGGATGATGAGCGGTTGAAAAACCCAAACAATATTTTTGGTAAAGATTATTTTGAAGAACAGCTTGCCCGAATACGCGATATACGCAGCAGCGAAAGGCGATTTTATCAGAAAATTACAGATATATACTCACAGTGTAGTGTCGACTACGATATAAACGACCAGATTACCAAAGACTTTTTTGCTACGGTTCAAAACAAATTGCATTGGCAATTACCGGACAAACAGCAGCAGAAATAGAACTTGAAAAATACCGTATTATCCAAGACCGTATATTAGAATCGGATTTTGATAAAGAGATAAAAAAACTGCAAGGATGAAATAGGAGTACAATCTTGCCGGCGAGCAGTAAATAATAATAGATAAACCAATAATCATTCAAATAGATTACATTATGAATAATGCTAAACTAAAAATATTTCAAGAACAAAGTGTAAGAACACACTGGGACGATAAACAAGAAAAATGGTTTTTTTCTATTGTTGATGTTATTGGAATTTTAACCGGACAAATTAACCATCAAGGAGCAAGAAACTATTGGAAAGTATTAAAAAAGAGACTTTTGAAAGAAGGAAATGAAACGGTTACAAATTGTAACCGTTTGAAAATGCTTGCAGCTGATGGCAAAATGCGAATGACTGATGTAGCAGATACAGAGCAGTTGTTACGGCTAATTCAATCTGTTCCATCGCCCAAAGCAGAGCCTTTTAAAAGATGGTTGGCAAAGCCTCAACAACAGAAATTGCCCGAAATAAAAATGCTCAGGGGTTTTTCGAAAACAAAAATGCTGCAAAACAAGGTGGAAGCGTAGCAGGCAAAGCAAGAAAAGACCTTGAGAAACGCAGCGGTAAAAAAGTAATCAGTAAACAAAATTATCATCAGTTGGGCGAAGGTAACTATAAAGAAGAATAAGCTATATTTGTTTTTTTTTGATATTTAACCATAAAATTTAAATTAACTTTGTAAATTAGCCAACTCAATGTTGGAAATCAAAAACATATACAAATCATTTGGAGAACAAAAAGTTCTTCAGGGTTTAAATATGTCTATTGAGAAGGAAAAACTAATGCAATTTATGTTGAGCGTGCAAAAGAAGTATTGAAATTTTATAAACCTGATAAATGATTTTGATATTGGAGAAATAAAAATAATGTAGTTCATACAACAATGTTAGTGTTCATTTTGTTCGAGAAAAGAAGCGCAGGTTTAACACATTTGGGGTTTACCGAAATACGCAAAACACGCAAAAAACCAAAAGGGATACCTTTTGCTGGCACACTAAAAATAAAATGCAAAGACTTGAAAACAAAAAAACATTACAAACGAATTATAAAAGCAAATAAATAAAGAAATGGTAGAGATATTTATTTTTAAATTAAAAATGACTTACTTTGCAAGTAATTAAGAAATTTATGTATGGAAACAAAAATTAAAACAATAAAAAAGGCAACAATATACTTTAACTATTCATTCATGCCTAGCTCTAATGACTTCACGTTAAAAGATGATGACATTGAAAAGCTTTACAAAGCATTAGAAAATGAAGATAAACTAAAGGATAGAATTAATGACAAATATAATTTTGGCAAACCAAAGGAGAGAATAGGCATATCTTCTTTTAATTCATTGGAGCACAAAAATATTGGTTACCTTCAATTACCGGAAATGTTAGTTAAAATTGATTCAATTAATTTAACAATTGAACCATTGTTTCGTTTTTTTCCTAATGGAAGTACCTTGACATTCAAAGTTGAAACCCAGGATAGTGAAATTGATCAATATATAATCCATAAGGTATTACATATGGTAAGCCAGGAAAGAAACGAAAAAGCAGATGTTACTTTTGTTTTTTCCAAAGAGATAGATAAAGCAAGCAAACATTTTTACAAAGACTTTTTTAATATTGATACTAAAGAAGAAGAAAAGGAAATAGTAGTCTATCACAAAGAGAAAGAATTAGATATTAATTATACTCCGGAAATAAAATTATCACATGACTTCTTTACTGAAGAAAACCAAAATATCACCCTATTTCAATTGTTCAAAGGACTTGTAGAAAAATATATTCTAGTGGCAAGTAAAGAAGAGAAACTAAATGAAAAAGAGAAAAAGGATAAAAAAGATGTATTATTCAAATTGAAATGCAAGGAATACCTTAATACTAATGAGGAGGAGCCAAGAACTCCATGGGTAATTACTGTTTTAGATGTAGATGATGAATTAAATGAAATCCTTTGTTCCGGGGGTTCTAATAACGAGAGAACTAATGCCATATTAGAAAAGTCAAAGCTGATAGCTCCAATTCTATATCGTTCAGTTTCGGGTTCAGACTTTGAGCTAGAGCCATCCTATCCTTTTTTACCTAAAAGATTAAATTTCTTCAATCTTAATCTGGATTCAAGGCTTTATGTCGACATCTCAAGAAGATCAATTCTTTGTATAAAAACCAATGAACAAAAATATCCTGCGTATTATTTTATCCCGGTATTGTTAGATATTTCTGAAATGACATTCTCAAGATGGCAATCCCTATTAATTATTAATAAAATTATTGATGAGGCATTAAAAAATTTTACTGAAAAATCGCTTTCTGCTGGAGATCGTGTTAAAAAAATCATGAATCTTTTAAATAAATTTTCAGCATGTATTGAGGATACTTCAAACTATTTTATTGGTGGAGATGCTCTTCGAGAAATACATGATAAACTTATAGATAACTTTAAAGTGAATGACTTAATGAATATTACTTTAAGAAAAATAGATATGCTTGAAAGAACCTATAAATATCAACTTGAACAAGCCTGGACTGAGCCTTATAAAGTAAGAAATAATGAGTGATAGGAAACATTATAGTGAAGAAAGTGATAGGCTGACGAAAGTATTAGATTCCCGAGCTAGAAAAATTAGAAGATCAGAAAGTTTAATAGTTCTAAGTGAAGAATTTCCTGAGACTAAAAATATTATAGAAAAGATTCTCGAATACTATTTCTTTGAGTCTAATATGTTTGAAGAATTAGCGACTTCCATTACTTATCTCAAATTAAATAATGAAATCGATAGCCAAAAATTTAAATTTTGGATACACATAATTGATATTGCAGATGAAATTAGTTGGGAAACAAAACAATCATTTGGTGAATTAATTTATAAGACTTTTGATATAGGAGAAGAGTTTTTTAATAGACTTAATCGAAATCTTGTCGAAATAGAAAAGGCTCATAATAAGTTTTTTGAAAATATCAAAAAGAACAAGCAGTTATTACCGAAGGATACTAAAACATTATTAGATAAATTTCTTGTTAAAAATAACATTTTGGACAATAATGTGAAAGTTGAAAGTGAATCAGTAAAAAATGATAGCATTGAATTGGAAACAAAAATCAACAATTCGAATAAAAATGTAAATGAAAAAGGCCCTATAAAAGCTTTTATCAGCTATGCCCATGAAGACGAAGATTTTAGAATAAATCTTAGAAAACATTTAAAGAGTCTTGAACGCAGAAATCTGATCGAAGTATGGGATGATCGTGAAATTGTTGCTTCAGATGAGTGGAGAGAGGAAATTAAAAAAGCTTTAAGAAATTGCCAACTTGCTTTGTTATTGATTAGTATTGATTTCATCAATTCCGATTTCATCAATGATCAAGAATTAAATGAATTTTTAAGAAAACGAAAAGATGAGGGACTAAAGATTGTTCCGATTATTATTCGTGAGTGTGATTGGAAGGAGGAGATATTTGCTAACCTTCAAGCTACTCCAAAAGACGGAGAATCAATTAGTTCATATCAGAATAGAGATTTAGCATGGGTAGAAGTTGTGAATGAAATAAAGAGGGTACTTAAAAATATTTCAGAAACCACATCATCGATTGAAAATACATTAAATGATTCATTTAGTAAAACTAATATAGAGCATAATAAAAGTGTAATTCCTATGGAAACAGAAAAAGCACATACGAAAGCAAATTTGCAGGCAATTGAAGTTAGATTATTAGCATCTTTCAATACGATAAAAGTTTTAGATGCAAAATTTAGAAGAAAAGAAATAACACCTGAATTCTATTTTGATAAAAGAAAAGCATATGTTGAAGATAACTTTTCTGATTTCAATGAAATTATAAAAATATTGAAAGAAACAGGAGCTTCAGATTTTGCAGATGTTTTTGAGAGAACTATTAATTTAGATACAACTAATAAAGAACAAGAAGTTGCTATAAAGGAGGAATTAATACTTGAAACAGAAAAGGCTGAGGACAAAGGATGGATAAAAAACTTAAAAGAAAAAGTGAGTCAACATAAAGGTGATATAATTGATGTTGCAATAAAAACAGCTATTGCAATTGGAACAGCATTGCTATAAACATTTAAAAATATTTATCATGAAAACAAGATTATTAATTTTCGCTATCATACCAGTTCTCTTTGTATTAATTGGTTGTAATAGCAACAAAACGAAAAATACGGAAAAAGAAATTCAGGTTACTTGGGGTGGTCCTAAAAACATTTCAATGTTACCAATTATAGCAGAAAAAAAGGGATTTTTTAAAGAGGAAGGCTTGAACATTGAAACTAAGTATTTACAAACCGGCAAAATTGCAATGGATGCACTTTTAAGTAAAGACCTTGATTTTGCGGTAATGGTAGAAACAAATGTTGCCTTTATAGAATACCAGAAAGGAGCAGATATAGAAGTTATTTGTTCTATTGAGGAAAAATATGATGATGCTATTGTTGCAAGGAAAGATAAAGGCATTAATGAACCTAAAGACTTGGAAGGTAAAACCGTTGGGATTTTAATCGGGACAACATCTCATGTTTTTGCTGATAGATTTGTAAATTATTACAATCTTGATGCAAGTAAAATCAACTTTATAAACTTAGCTCCTCCAGCCATCCAGGCGGGATTATTAACAGGGCAAATAGATGCAGGAAGTGTTTGGCAACCATTCAGGTATAATGTTGAAAAACAACTTGGTGAAGATGTTATTCAATTCAATGCTAAGGATATTTACAAGGCGTATGGGATAATATCCATCAGGAATCAATTTGGGGAAGAACATCCTGAAACTGTTAAAAAATTCCTGGCAGCCTTAATCAAAGCTGAAAACTATGTAAAAACCAATCAAGCTAAATCAATCAAAATTCTAGCGAAAGAATTAGCTATGCAGGAAGAAGTATTAAGCGCAATTTGGAGTGAATACATATTGAATGTTAAGCTAGATGCGGAATTATTGACATTAATTAAAGAAGAGGGCGAGTGGATCCATAGCAGCCAAAAAGGTTTTGAAAATAAACAAGTTCCTTCATACGAAAATGTGCTGAATCCAACTTTTCTTTCAGAACTTAAAAAAGAGAACGCAGAGGAACTCTCAAAATAATTATCAATTTGAATGAAGAAACTCCTTTTTGTAATAGGGCCAATTGCATTATTAATTCTTTGGTGGATATTAACGAAGTTTGGATTCGCCAATTCTTTTTTACTTCCGTCACCTGAAGATACTTTTTCAAGATTATTTGGATTATTTTCGTCAGGAGAGGTGTTTAATGATATAAGGTTAACTTTTTATCGGTGGTCAATTGGATATCTTTTAGGCTGTGTTGTTGGCATTCCTTTAGGTATTTTAATGGGTTATTCTGAAAAAGTATATAAAAGTTGTGAATTTCTGATTGAATTTTTCAGGTCCCTACCTGTTACAGCCATGTTCCCTCTATTTTTACTAATGTTTGGAATTGGAGACAGCTCAAAAATTGCCATGACTTTTACAGCAACAGTCTTTATTATAATAATAAATAGTGCTTATGGAGTAACACAAACAAAAAAGTCTCGAATTAAAGCTGCCAAAACATTCGGAGCTACAAATTTTCAGATTTTCACTAATGTTGTGTTTTATGAATCCCTGCCTCATACCTTGATTGGAATGAGAACAACACTAAGCCTTTCATTGATTGTTGTAATTGTAAGCGAAATGTTTATTGGTACACAGTTTGGACTTGGGCAACGAATTTATGATGCCTACACCAGAAATTCTGTTGATGAGCTTTATGCTGTGATAGTATTATTGGGAATAATCGGCTATTTTTCGAATAAGTTATTTATGTACATGGAAACTAAAATTGCATTTTGGACAGGAAAGTAGTACATATAAAAGTAGATAAAATATCAAAATCATTTAAAAATGATGAAGGTAGAATAGAAGTGCTTAAACATGTAAGCCTGGAAATTTATAAGGGTGAATTTTTAACATTCTTTGGTCCGAATGGCTGTGGAAAGTCGACATTAGTAAACATTCTTGCAGGAATTGAAGAGGCTGGAGATGGAGAAATAACCTTTCCGGAAACCAACGGGAAACCGAAAATTGGGTTTGTCTTTCAAAACTACCGGGATAGTTTAATGCCCTGGCTAAATGTTGAAAAAAATATCTGTTTCCCATTAAAATTAAAGGGAATAACTAAGAGTGAGCAAAAGGAAAGGTTGAAAACATTAATATCAGAATTTGAAATTAATATTGACCTGAAATCTAAGGTTTATAATTTATCAGGAGGTCAGGCTCAAATGGTTTCAATCTTACGCGGCTTAATTGTTAATCCTGAAATATTGATCATGGATGAACCTTTTTCTGCTCTTGACTATCAGACAAATTTAATGTTGTATGAAGAATTATTAAAAATTTGGAGAAAGCTTAAGATTACAGTCATTTTAATTTCTCATGAAATTGACGAAGCTATATATCTCGGTGACAGAGTTGCTTTTTTAAGTAAAAAACCCGCTTCAATATTTAAAGTTTTGAATTCTGATTTACCAAGACCAAGGAAATTGGAAGATATGGGATCGCAAGAGTTTGCTGAATTAAAGAAAAAAGCATTAGAAATATTCAGAAATACAGCGACGTAATTAAATTTATTATTTAGTTAGATTGGTGTATGAAACAATTTCCATTATAAGATTATTAATCCAATCAACACAATTGTCATTATCTTTTGATGGTATATAGTTAGCAATGCTAATTCCTGCAATTTCAAAATCTTCTAATAACTGGAGAGTGATATCTGATATCTCTTGTTTTAACAATCCATTAGAATGTGGAGCATAAACCGGAGGATCTTCCGAAGAGTCAATAACATCCAAATCATAGTGAATGAAAATTGATTTTATCCTATTTTGAATTAACTTTTTTGATAATTCAGAAATCTTCTGATCTACATTTTCCTTTAAATTATCACCAGAGTATAATATTATCTTTTGTTTGTCTATAAGTTTTTTCTCTCCTTCATCAAGGTTTCGCTGCCCTAACATTATAACATTGGATGGTTTAATAAATTCCCTCATTTTATTCAATTCCAGAATTTCCGGGTGACCAAATCCAAGTATATGGGCTAATCCCATTCCGTAAAAACAACCACTTGGACTGGTTTCAGGTGTATTAATATCAGCATGAGTATCAAACCAAATTATTCCAACATCATGATTATTAGCTAATACGCCATATACAGTACCAATTGTTGATGAATCATCGCCCATTAACACCAATGGAATATTACCAGATTTTACTGTAGTTTGTACTTCTTCCTGTATTACTCTATTTAATTGTAATATCTCAGGTAAATTCTTAGAATTTGCATATTCACCCTGTGAATGCTCTGGTTTTGGTACTGGTATTTCTATTCTAATAACATTATTACTAATACCTTCACCCACCTTTTTTAGTACCGATGATAAAACAACCGGTCCTTTTTCCATTCCACAATTAATATCGGGAGCACCGAGACTGCTTGAAACTTCAATTATTTGAAACATATCTTAATGAGGTTTATAAATTGGTTCTCTTTTTGGTAGTTCTTTTATTCTCTCTACTGACAAAACAATTTCGCCAACAGTTCTTTTAAATATTGGAGTAGAAAATATCCAATTCTCAATATTTATTAATTTATCAACATCCCATCCTCGCTCTGATACCTTTTGTAAAAATACTCTTTTGTAAGCTTGAAAAATCGTACTATTGTTTAAATAAAACTGAACGGCTTCTTCTTTCGTATCAACTATATGCACAAATGGCAAACTACTTTTAACAACTTCTACATAAGACTGAAGACAAAATCTTTTTAAAAAATCATCGTCCGGTTTTTCTGGTATTCCAACAACTTTAAATGTATCAAAGTCGCATAAAAATAAATCCAGATTGCCTTGTTCATCAATATTAATAACATCATTACCAATATTACTGTTAAGCAATCCCCTGAAACCTCCATTAAAATTCATATTTACTAATAGCAAAGCTTTAGTATAGGTATAAAATGAATTATTAATTCCTGTTAAATTCACTTCCCTTCCCAAGCCATGTCTTAAATCGAATAAATCCGATTTTACCTTTAAATTTAGCAGACTATCTATTGTTTGATTTTCATATTCAAATCTTGATTCAATTCTTGTTTCTGATACTGTTTTTTCAACAATGCAATATCCTTCTCCAATCGGAAATACAGCAACAGGAATGAGATTAGTTTGTAAATTGTACTTCTTGAAAAAACCATAACCCAGTATTTCTCTAATTACCTGATCTATGGTAAGAATACCATATGGTATCGTAGTTACTTTAACATTCTCCTCACCAAAAAACATACTCTCGCTTGGGAATTTTCTTTTTTCATGATATGGATTACACCCTTTTAATTTTAGCATTTTATCAGATATAAAAGCTGATCTTTCGCCATGTCTATAAGCATATTGAACACCCTTTTCCGACTTTAACCACTTGGCTCTTGATAAAGGAACCTTAAAATCATCAATCGAATTTTTGTATAGTTTGTTATCTGAAAGAATTTTTATTTCCCGATTTGATAATTGAACATTATTAATATGCTTACTAACAAAATCGGTAATTGAATAAATATTACTTTCAAACTCATATAGCTTTATCTTTTCCATATCTATCGCAGGTGTTCAGAAACTGTCTGAAAACTTAAATTCATTCTGGATAAAAGTTCCAGGTCATGCTCGTTTTTTCTGGCAATCAAATAATTATTCATGACCAAAAAGTCAATTTTTCCTTTGCCAGATGAAAGGAAATTTTCAAGTGCATGTTGTGGACTGTGAACAATAGGTTGTCTGATATTAAAAGATGTATTTACTAATATTGGAATTTTGGTTAATTTATGAAACTCTTTAATGAGATTATAAAATGGTTTGTTCGAATCTTCTGAAACGACCTGCACTCTACCAGTATTATCATAATGCGTTACTGCCGGGATTTCCCCAATCTTTTCCGGTTTTATTTTATAAGAAAAAAGCATCCATTTATCAGATTCGGCACCACCTTTAGGTCTGATAAACCAATTATCCACCTCACTTTCCAAAACAGAAGGAGCTAATGGTCTAAACCATTTACGTCCTTTAATATCCTGGCTTAATCTCTTTAATATATCACTTCGTCTGGGATCAGATAGAATACTTCTATTACCTAAAGCTCTTGGGCCAAATTCCATTCTACCCTGATACCAGGCTATTATTGCTCCTTTTGTTAACAGATCAGCGGTTATTGTGTCAATGTTTTCAATCTGAATAAACTGTATTTCATCACAATTTGCCAGATACTCACTAATTTGATTATTATCAAATTGCGAACCCAGATATGGTGTAAATAGTTGATGATTAGTATTGCCAACAATATGTTTATCTACATAAAGAGCAGCTCCTAATGCAGTTCCCATATCATTAGCTGCTGGTTGAATAAAAATATTTTTAAACTTACTATTTTCGAGAATGTATGTATTGGTAGTACAATTAAGAGTAACTCCTCCCGCCATACATAAATTATCTGATCCAGTTAAATCGTGTAGCTTATTTGCCCAAATCAATACTATTTCGTTTGTTAATTTTTGCATTGCTGCGGCAAAATCCATGTGATCCTGAGAAAACTCTTCATTTTCTTTTCTTGCTTTAAACCCAAATAATTTTTCATATTCTTCATGTGTTTCATATCTGAATTGAAATATCTCATCATTAATTTGGAAGTCACCTTCATTGTTGTAGTAAACAAATGACCGAAATTCTTTATAATAATTATCTGGATTTCCATAAGATGCAAGAGCCATTAACTTTCCAGCTCCATATTCGCCCATTCCATTTATCAGTGCACTAAGAAATCTAGATGCTTTAGTCCATAGAAAACCAAGCGAATTGGGATAACCACCTTTTTCTTCAAATATTTGTAATAACCCCTTCCCTCCTTTTGCAAACATTCTGCTATAGTATTCTCCAATTCCATCAATGGTTAAAACAGCAGAATCCTCAAATGGTGAAACAAAATATGCACTTGCAGCATGACAAACATGATGAGGTATCCAATGCCATTTATTTCTTAAATCAACTCCATATTTACTTTCTAATATTTCTGGTATTGAGTTAACTAATTTATAATATTTGCTTTCTCCGGAAAGGCTCCCCCAATCTCCTTCAATAACATTACCATTTTGATCAATGTTTCTGATAAGTCTTTGAATAGGATCAAATGAAAATCCAATGTGATTAATTTCTTTAAAAGTAATATTAGCAAACTTCAAACATTCATTAATTGCTAGAAATGGTAATTGATGTGGATTGGTAATTAAAGCTGATTTTCCATGCCTAACCCTGTTTAGTCTTTCTTCTTCAATTGCAAATAATACTTCACCATTTTTTAATAAACAGGCTGCCGGTTCATGATAAACAGAATTAATTCCTAATATAAAAGTATCTTTACTCATTCAATTATTAAGTTAAAACATTAAAATTAAAAATTAGGAGACAAAAATAATAAAGTAATGTAGAATTATACTACATTTTTGAAATTAATTGAGCTATACTCACACAGCTAACCACCTTTCTAATCCCCCAAAAACCAAACCCCAACAAAGTTTTTTCCATCAAATCATCTTCCCAATCCTCGAATTTACCAGTATTCCGCTTAAAATTCCAATAGAGGTTTCGTATCCGAAGACTTTTAGTTTTTCGGAAATCTTTGTTTTTCTTTTGCACCGAGGTTTGATTTGATAATTTTCGTAGCATAGTTATTTATACATAAAGAATTATTGTAAATTTGTAGTATAAAAAGTTATCATTATGAAACATTTAGAAATAAAACAAAACGAACAAAATTATCCTGATTTATTTGAAAAAGACAATACCGAGCCTTTTTTAGTTGAAAATAGCAAAGGCAATCATTTTTTAGTTTTACCATTGCAACAAATGAATTGGCAGGAAATATTTTTTCAGTTATATCAATTACCTTCAAATTTGTTTTTACATAAAAAAGAAGTGAAAACAAATTATGATAATATTGAGAATTTATGTGGTTCTATGGAAGGGTTGTTATCATCAAGTAATAGTTTTGCGCAAAACAAACAAAATGAAATTGATTTGGAAAATAAAAAGTGGAAGTAATGAAAACATATATTCTTGATGCTGTTGAAAAAAACTCAAAACTTAAATTTTATTGGTTGCGATGAAACCATTGCTTTAAAAGAAACAAAAAATTGATACTGATTATGAAGTTCAGTTTTTTTATTGTTGGCAACCATTTTTTAGAAATACAGAGTAAAAGAAAAAGATAGGAAAACTTATCTTTCAAATCATCTTCCCAATCCTCGAATTACCCAGTATCCCGCTTAAAATTCCAATAGAAGTTTCGTATCAAAAGACTTTTAATTTTTCGGCAATCTTTGTTTTTCTTTTGCGCCGAGGCTTGATTTGATAATTTTCGTAGCATAATTTTTAATACGTAAATAATTATTGTAAATTTGTAGTATAAAATAGAAATAGTGAAAACAAATATTAAAATTCTAAAAAAACTAAAGAAATCTCTTATTAACAAGTTTGGAGAAAACATAAAAGAAGTGATTTTATTTGGTTCCCATGTAACAGGCAAGGCTCACGAAAATTCCGATTATGATGTATTGGTTATATTAAACAATGATTATAACTGGAAATATAAGAGAGAAATCTTACACGTTTGTTATGATATTGAATTAGAACACGATATTTTTATTGATATTAAAATTATTTCTATTAATGAGTTAAATCATTCTATTAAAGGGCAGCATCCTTTATACGAAGAAGCTTTAAATAAAGGAATACTAATATGACATTAAATGATGAGAACAGGCAAAGTTTGATAAAAAATATAATCAGATTTTGAGAGATGCTTTTACTGTCCGTTCAGAGGCAGATTATGGAGAATTTGTTGAATTTACTGAAGATCAAGTACTCGAAATGTTTGAAGAAATGAAAGACTTTATAAATGTTGTTAAGCCATTAATACTATCCAAAGAATATTAATATTAATTTTCGGTTATACCGATACGGAATAGAATTGTAAATTTTTATAAAGTTTATCCTTACGGCATAACTACTTCTAATAGAATACATGAAGTTTTCGGGATAATGTTTTTAATAGGAATCAGGATTTTAAACCTATCGAATTCGATAGGTTTAGAAATAAAGTCGGGAGTAATTATTTTGTATTATCTAATGATTTATGGAAAAAATTTATCATCGAATTGAACGAATTATACGAATTTTCAATTCGTTCAATTAGTGTAATTCGATGACAAAAATTATAATTTGATGACAAAACAAGGATATTTGTCATACACCCAATCTGCCTGTTTTTCAAATCATCTTCGCAATCCTCGAATTTCCCAATATTCCGCTTAAAATTCCAATAGAAGTTTCGTATCCGAAGACTTTTAGTTTTTCGGCGATTTTGGTTTGTTTTTCTTTGGAGCTTAGGCTTGATTTGATGATTTTTTTAAGTTCTTTATATTGAGAGCCTTTTAGTTCGTCTTGTAATATTTCGTTAATGATGTTGATGATTTCTATTGAACTTGCATCATCTGTTTTTCCCGGAATACCGAAAATTTCAATTTCTGCTATTGCTGCTTCGAGAATTTCGCGGGCAAGTTTTTTTGAGGCGTCAATAATGGAGGATGAGCCTGATGTATCTCGTAATGACCAACTGCTATAATCAGATTCAATTTTTTCGATCTGAATTA
>JAIORY010000297.1 GCA_021107915.1 Bacteroidales bacterium
GCTCACATTTATGATCTTGTAAATGATTATATGCTACCTTTTATCTCTCTCGGAGCCCCTTATCTTGGTCATTTTCAAATTGATATTTCCTTTGCTGAGGCATGGTTGCGGGCAACAAATACAAATACAGGTGCACCTGTGGGTGCAATTGCTGTCCATTCTTCATCCACCGATTTAGACTATGCATCACCCGGAGCCACTCAACATGAAATGATTGATCTGCTTGTTAATGAAGAAAATAATACCATTGGCGGGCTGATGTTTAATGGAGGTTGCTTCGCTATGGATATATATGGACCAAGAGGTGAAAAAACTTTTAAATCATTTAACATATTTGGAGATATCTCACTGCAGGTACGAACAGATATTCCGGAAACCCTGATTGTTTCTTCTGATTCAGTTATCTATGTTGGTCAGACACAATTCCCTGTCTCAACCGGTGTTGAAGCTGCCCTTGTCTGCCTTTCCGAAAATTATGAAATCATTGCATCCGGTTATACTGATCCTGATGGCAATATAACACTTGAGTTCAGTTCGTTTCAACAGCCAACAACCTCAATACTTACGGTAACCGGTCATAATAAGATTACCTGTATTGACACCATTCCTGTTTATAATCCAATCATTATTTCAGAGAGATTTTCTGATCAGGAGATATTAAATTTTCCGAATCCTTTTTCAGAAAAAACTACTTTTTATTTTGATATTCCAAAAAAGCAAAAAGCAAGCTTGGAAATATTCAACTCAGATGGTCAAGAGGTGGAAAAATTTGATATTACAAACAAGGAAAAATTTGAATGGAATCCCGACAATTTATATTCGGGAATTTATTTAGTAAGAATAGTATCCGCTAATTATTTGAAAACAAAGAAAATCGTTTACCGGAAATAAGATAATTGTGTTAATCTGACCTGAATTATTCATACGTTTTTTATAAAGCACTTAAATAATTCAGGTCAGTCCCGACTTAGAAAAGTTTAAATTTTGGAAGTGAAGCGCAGCAAAATATTAACTTTTCTTAGTCGTCAGATTAATTCAGGATTCTGTCTTTTAAGTTTATGAATTAATCGGGCTAAATTTAACAGAAAAGAATTTTTTTATATCAAGTTGTTATAAATATTAATATTGTTTTAATAAAAATTTAAAAAGAGATAACTATGAAAAGGAAAACAAATCTTTCTAAAAAAGTTTTAAACGTATTGTATATAATACTGTTCAGTTTAATCCCATTATTTCTAAATGCACAAGCTACGGCTGTCGGAGTTTATTCTACCGACCTTGACGGGAGAAACTATTTAGATTCTTTTGTATCTGATATTCAGGAATATTCTGATGTAATACCGAAGCAAATGACCGGCTGGCCACAAAGTATGTATGTACCGAGTTACTATGCCCCGTCCGGTGTCAATCTTGTTGATATTGATGATGATGGTTTTCTTGAAATCATTTCAGCTTGCACCGATGGTACTGTACATGTTTGGGATCATCAGGGCAATGAACTTGCGGGATGGCCAAAAACCGGACTCAATGTAATACAATCCAAAGCAGCAGTTGGTGATATCGATCCTGACTATCCTGGCCTTGAAATTCTCGTTGCAGGGAAATTAAATAAATTGTATGCATGGCATAATGATGGAACAGCAGTTACGGGATGGCCTCTGACAATTGGTGAAACAACCGGATTTAAATCACCTGTCCTTTTTGATATTGACAATGATGGTTTTCTTGAGATTATTCTCGAACAAAAAATATATCCTACCGGACATGTAATTGTTTTCAATCGTGACGGAACTATATATCCCGGCTGGCCCCAACTTATGGATTATTTGGGTGTTGCAACTCCCGCAGTTGGAGACCTTGATAATGACGGAGAGATCGAAATTTGTGCAGTATCTTATTATTCCATATTTCTTTGGGATAAGGATGGAGTTGCAAAACCGGGTTGGCCCAAATTAAACGTTGCAGGCGGAATGAGTTATGCTCAACCGGTTTTTGCCGACCTTGATGATGATGGTGATATGGAAATCCTTCATTCATATAATACAAGTAATACTAATTATGTTGGCATCTATCACCATGATGGTTCGGTTTTTGAAAACTGGCCTCAAATTTATCCGGGACCCCAAACCTATGTTATGCCTATAACCGGCGACATTGATAATGATAATGATTTGGAAATCTTTGGAGGATGCCACGGATATGGAATATTAGAAAGGCATCATAACGGGGACACAGTTGCAGGATGGCCTGTTGACATATATAATTTGGAATGTTCTCCCATAGTTTTCGATTTGGATAATGATGGGGAAAGAGAAATAGTTTTTGGTGGTAATGCAGGTAGTTTCCATGCATATAATGGAGATGGTTCAATTGTTGAAGATTGGCCAATTCCTGCAGGTGGTAACGCAATGGTAAATAGTGCTGCCGTGGGCGATGTGGATGGAGATGGTGATATTGAAATTGCTCTTGTAGTTAGTAATGGAACAGTTAATTTATGGACTCTCGAAGATGTACCGTACCGACCTTATTTAACAGATTGGGGTACATTTTACCATGATACATGGAATACCGGATGGATGCACCCTGCAAAACCTAAAAACCTGACTGCTGACATTTTAACTAATTCAATTTATTTAAGCTGGAATGCAAATACAGAAACTGACATTGCAGGTTATAATATTTACAAAAGCGATATTTCAGGTGGGCCTTATACAAAAATCAATACTGAATTAGTTGCAGATACAACTTATGAAGATATTACCGGAACAGAGAATGATTTCTACTGTGTTACCGCAGAAATCCAGGCTTGTACCGAATCACGGCTTAGTAATGAAGTTAGTATTCAAACAGGTATTGGCGATAAGCATGACGAACAATTATTATTCTTTTCCGTTTCTCCAAATCCATTCAGTCAATCAACAGTAATTGGTTATCAGTTATCAGTATCAGGCAAAGTGATTTTAAAGATTTTTAACACGCATGGACAAGAAATCCGAACTTTGGTAAGTGAAAACCAAACATTAGGTACTCATTCAATTGTTTGGGATGGAAAAGATAATTCCGGTAATGCTGTTGAAAAAGGAATATATTTTTGCCGGATTAAATTAAATAATGGTTTTTCACAAATTAAAAAATTAATAATAATATAATACCATAAATCCGTAAATCAAATATATAAATAGCCGCGAATACGCGAATAACCATAAAAAAAACCTATTTTACTTAACCAAAATTAGTGAAGTAAAATTCGCGTAAATTCGCGATATTAGCGGCTAAAAAAAAATTCTTGCGGATTTTAGGTAATATTAAAAAAGAAAGGGAAAAAATGAAACATTTTATTTTACTATTTTGCATTTTAATTACAACTCAAGTCATTTCTCAAAAAACCGACCCTGTTATTAACAACGGGATTGGTTATTACAAATATTCTAATTGTATTAAAGATGGTTATATCAAATCATCCGGAGTTCGTGATACTATTGCACCATCATTTACCATCAGTCATACTATTAATGGAGATGTAACAATAAATGTTATTTCTAATGAAGATTTAATTGCCGGATGGATAGATGAAAAAGATGTTTGGTCGGTTGCTAACTTCGATTATTGGTGGTTAAATACACGCCTGGCAAAAGATAATCAAAATAATATTTTTGCGGCAGTCAAATTATACGAATATTCAAATCCGAGTGGTAATTTTGATATGTATAAATTACGTAATAATGGTAGTGTCCTTGATGAATTTAATAATTGGAATGGTCCGGCAAGTAATCCGGTAATTATCAACAACCCTTCCGAAAATATTTATATTGGGCAACCTACATTTGACAAAGAAGGTGCGGTTGACAAAAATAATTTGACATATATTTTTTCAGGAAGTGGTAGTATTGTTTTTACCAAAATTGATGCTGACGGAACAGTGCTAATTAACGGGCAAACCATTATTACCGGTGCCAATTCATGGACTAATGAGATTAGGACAGCAATTGATACAAATAATAAAATATATCTTGTTTGGTCGAATGATATGCACGATATTACTTATGCTTATTCGGTTGATGGCGGAGACACATGGTCAGATAAAGTTTCATTATACTTAAATACTTCTCAGCAGTTGAATAAGCCCCAGATATGCTGTGATAACAATAATAATGTTCATATAATTTGGCAACAATGGACAGGGTCTTCAAACATACTTTCTTATATGAAATTATTACCTGACGGTACAATATCTATTGATAAAAGTTCTCTGACCCAAAGCAGTAATCAGGTTTGGTCGCCTCAAATGAATATTGATGAAGAAAATAATATACATATAATCTGGGCTAAAAGCAGTCAACAAACTACTTCTGCTTACTATACAAAAATCAATGGTAATTTATTTGGGAACGGACAATCATTAAGTGATGATGAATTAACTATTATTCAGGAACACTCATTCTTATCCAACGAAAGCATCAGATATCCAAAATGTATTGTCGATGAATATATGAATATACATACTGTTTTCGAAAGAGGTGAATATGGTTGTAATCATCCAAAATCAGTAAAATATAAAAAAATGAATTCTGTTCCATTACTGAGAATTGAATGCCCGTATGATTCCCTGATTTTTGTAGAAATGACAGGTTCGGGTACTCATTGGGAAGGAACTTTTACTCCTCCCGAAAACGGCACTTATAATGCCAGAGTTTCCGGTTCGGATATTGATGGCAACACAAGTGTTGATTATTATCAATTTGAATTAGTAAATGTTGATATTCCGGATAATGAGTTATTATCAGATAATAATTTATTTCTGAAAAATTATCCAAATCCATTTTCCCAGTCAACTGTTATCAGTTATCGGTTATCAATTTCCGGTAAAGTTATTTTAAAAGTTTACGATATGTTCGGACAAGAAATTAGAACTTTAGTGAATGAAAATCAACCGGCAGGAGAGTATTCCGTTGTTTGGGACGGAACGGATAATTCAGGTAACTCTGTACCCAACGGAATTTACTTTTATGGGATAAAACATGGTGATAAACATACCGGTTTAAAGAAAATAATCCTGATTAAGTAAGGGAGTTTTCATAACAAGTAAAATTATAGTAATAAGGCTGTCCGATTTTTTTCAGGCAGCCTTTTCTTTTGCAAATTCCGGGGCATCAAAATTTATCAGCTATTGCTTATTTGTCTGCTCTTTAAAAAGACTACATTTGTAATATGAAAACCATTAAAGTCTTTTTTTTGTTTGCAGCAATATTTTCACTCTTTAATGTAAATTATTGTATTTCTCAAAATTCATCCGAAATTGATAGTCTGAAAACACTTCTTGAGAAATCATCAGGCATTGAAAAAGCAAAATTATTAAGAGAAATCGGTGATAATTATCTGGCAGTAGGGTTTTATCAAAAGGCTATTCCATATTATAAAGAATCATTGGAAATATCTGTCAAACAAAAAGATGAAATCCCTTATGCTTATGCTTTGCAACGGATTGGGAAAGTTTATTCTTTAACAGGCGATTATGATAATGCTTTGGATTATCTTTTAAAATCTCTAAAAATTTTTGAAAAAACAGATAATAAAATCGGGATTTCAAAAGTTTTAAATGGTCTTGGGATTACATATTCCGAATTTAACAATTATGATAAAGCATTAGAGTATTATTTAAAATCATATAAAATAAACAAAAAAATTGATGACAAAGAAAGGATTACAATTTCATTAAATAATATTGGTACGATTTATGAAAAATTAGATAATTATGATAAAGCATTGGAATATTATCAAAAAGCATTTCTGTTAATGGAAGATATTAATAATCCTATAGCTACTTCATCAGCAATTCATAATATTGGATATATTTATTTTCAAATGCAGAAATATGATACTGCATTGCATTATCTTAATAAATCATTACAAATCAGGGAAAAATGCAATTCGAAAAGAGGAATTGCCTTTAGCACATATAATATTGCCAATCTGTATCTTAAGAAAAATGATTTGATAAATGCCGAGAAATACCTTGAACGCTCTTTTAAAATATCAAAAGAAATTGATGCAAAAATATTAATACAAAACAATTATTTTCTTTATATAATATTATCATCATTAAAAGCTGATTATAATAATTTGCAAAAATACAATGATTTGTATTTTGCAATTACCAAAACAATTTATAACGATAAGAGCAGTCGTTTAATAGCCGATATGCAAACAAAATATGAAACTGAAAAAAAAGAGCAACACATAGAAATCCTCAATATTGAAAATAAACTTAAAGAAACACAATTACAATCCCGCACATATTGGTTGTTGATATTTATAACAGCTTTTGCTCTTGTGGTTATATTTATTATTATTCTTGTTGTTCAGAAACGCAACATGCTTTTTGCCAATAGGAATCTTGTTAAAAAAAATCTTGAAATTGACGCATCGGAAAGGAAACTGTTTGAAGCCAATACTAAATTAGAAGCAATTATTAACAGATATGAAAAAAACTCAGAGGAGGACAATGAAAAACCGCTTACAAAATATGCAGCTTCTACACTCACCGAAGAACAAAAAGAGACTTTAAAAAATTCAATTGTAAATTATATGAATAACAATAAAAATTACCTCAACATTGATTATTCAATAAATACTCTTGCAAAAGATTTAGATGTTAGTAGAAGTTATATATCACAGGTGATTAACGAGCAGTTTAATCGAAATTTTAGTAATTTCCTGAACGAATACAGGATAAAAGAAGCGAAAAAAATATTATCTGACACGCAAGGTTTGAAATATACAATTGAATCTATTGCAGAAATGGTAGGATATAAATCAAAAACAGCTTTTAACAATGCTTTTAAAAAACATGTTGGCGTAACTCCATCATTTTATTTGAATTATATAAAAAACGAATCTTCATCCGATACAATTCCCTCCAATTAATAGTTGTCATTTTTTATACAAAACATATCAATTGTAATGTCAGAGTTCATAAAGTTGAAAGTTATAAAGTTCATAAAGTTATAAATATCAATAAAATACAATAAAAATGGACACCCAAATCTTTTTTAATCGTTATCATTCAATTAATTATGAAAAAAAGATAACTTTCAACTTTTAACTTTATAAACTTTAAGAACTCTAAATGTAGTCCATCCGGTTTTTTAATATCCCCCCGGTTTTTATTTTCTTCAAGTTGTCCATATATATCTATATGGACAACACAAATTTTATCTATATTATTGAAATACATAATATTGCAAAATAAACACAAAATGAGTGTTTTTAACAGACAACCTGTTAAATCATTTTGTATCCTATTAATATATAGAAGTTACAGAAAATATTTATTAATTTATTAAAAATTTATTTTATGAAAAATTTGAAATTATTTACAACAGTTTTATTACTTATGTTTTTTTGCAATTATTCATTTGCAGAAATTATCAATGTCCCTGACGATCATACAACAATTCAAGAAGGTATTAATGCCGCAGCAGATGGTGATACAGTTCTTGTGCAACCCGGAACTTATGTAGAGAACATTAATTACAATGGAAAGAGCATTGTATTAGGTTCGCTATTTTTAACAACCGGCAATCCAGCCTATATTGCCGAAACGGTAATTGACGGCAACGAACTGGAAAGAACCGTGATTATCGAAAATGCAACAGGAACAACTACGGTTTTGTGTGGATTTACGATCACGAATGGTTATTGTTATGATGGAGGTGGAGGTGTTTCTTGTATGAATAACTCCTCTATAACTTTAAAAAATTTAATGGTTTCGAATAATGTAACAGAAACAATGGGTGGCGGGATTTATTTACATGAAACTTCCAATGCAACAATAGAGGATGTTATTACTACTGATAATGCCTGCGGTATGAATGGCGGTGGAATTATGATATCACAATCTGAAGCATTTCTGACAAATGTTAAGGCGTTAAATAACTATGCCTTTAGTGCAGGAGGTGGTATTAAGTGTCATGGTGGTACAATTATTATAGAAAATTCCGAAATGTCAGGTAATGTTTCCGCATGGTCAGGCGGAGGCGGGGAATTCACCAATACTGATTTTTTGAATATGAATAATGTAATGGTATCTGATAATTATGCTGAAGGCACCGGTGGTGGATTAGTGTTTTTTGGAAATTATGGAACTGTCGAATTAAGTAATTCAGTAATCACAGGCAATTCCGGTAGTTTTGGTAGTTGGGGCAGTCTTGGTGCCGGTATTATGGTTGGAACTTGTACTGCGGAATTCACAAATGTTACATTTAGCGATAATTTCTGCGAATTAGCAGGTGGTACATGTTGGGTGTCATTTGGAACTATTGTTACTTTTATAGATTGTATTATGTGGAATAATAGTCCCGATGAAATTGGAATAAATGATAGTCCAACAAATCCAACCGAAATCACAATATCATATTGTGATATTCAAGGTGGAGAAGCAGGAATTGATGTCCCTGCTTCTGTAACTTTGAATTGGATGGAAGGTAACATTGATGAAGATCCCTTATTTGCCTTTGAAGGAGAACATCTGTATTCAATATTAGAAGGTTCTCCTTGCATAGATACCGGCATACCGGATACAACCGGGCTTAATCTTCCTGAATTTGATTTTGCCGGAAATCTGAGGGTTATGGATGGACGAATTGAAATGGGTGCCTATGAATATACAACATTAATCTCTACTGATTTTACAGCTTCATACACCGAAGGTTTATTCCCTTTTACTGTCGAATTTACAGATATGACCTCAGGTTACCCAACCGAATGGGAATGGGATTTTAACAATGATGGTGTAATTGATTCGTATGATCAGAATCCAATATGGACATTTAATGAATTAGGTTATCATACTATTACATTAACTTCGTCAAACCCTTACAATGAAGATACTAAAATAAAAGAAGACTATATTCATGTTGTTGGGTGGGTTTCTGTAGATGAAGACATGCAGATAGCAGCACAATTAATTGGAAATTATCCAAATCCATTTTATAATTCAACACGAATAACTTATTATCTTGAAAATTCAGGCAAAACAGAATTAGCAATTTTTAATATATCAGGACAAAAAATATGTACCTTGATAAACAAATATCAGCCGGCAGGAGAGTATTCCGTTGTTTGGAACGGGAAGGATGATTCGGGAAAGAATGTTGGTTCGGGGATGTATTTTTACAAAATGAAACATGGTAAAAAATATACTGGTTTTAAGAAAATGATTCTAATGAAATAGAAAGAATTCATTGAATACTATGCATTGCTTTCCAATATTCCACATTTTAATTAATAGGTTAAAACAGAGCAGGCTCAGAATAAACTTACATCGCAATTCCCTGAATAAATCGCTCCACTCCGTTTACATATTTTGAGCTTTTTGTCATGCGGAAAGGGAAGTTGCCGGAAACAGAATTTGCCATATCATCATCTTTGAAATTATATTTTAACTCAACTATAATGTCTGTTTCATTAACAGATTTTTTTAAGTAGGAATTATTTCTTCGTGAAATATCGTAATAAAATAATTTATTGTCGATGGTAGTTCTAAATTTTTTATCAAACGAAAGAAAATATTTTCTTGTATAGCTGTTAAGAAGATGAGGCTCGAGCGGGATGATATCTTCCCTTACCCAATCCGGCAGGTCTGAGTCGGCAAAAGTTTCTATTAAAGTGTTTTGATCGAAATTTTCGTCAAGAGTAAATGCTTTTAAACGAAAAGATAATTTATCGCCCACAGCACCTGCTTTAAGTTTGAATTCCAGAACCGGCTTTTTAATCTCACCGAACATCTCGCCATACCATCTTATTCTTACTTTTTTCCTACGGCTTTTTCCCATAACATTTTCCAGAAAATATGTAAGGTTTGGTGTGTCGAGATAAATATTATTGACATATCTTTCGTGAAATATTTCGGAAAAGGCGGATGGATGAGTTTTAACAATTTGTATTATTCCGGCTCTTGATAAGCCTCCTATAACAAATTTTCGCTCATACCTGCTTCGTTTTTCTTTCACTGCCTGTTCTGTCATTTTTACGTAATCTTTCAATTCTTGATAAGATGCTGTGAAAAAATAAATATGCCACAGATTCTCAGATTATTCTCTAATAATTTTTATTATCAATAAAAGTAACTTTAACAGATTTATTTAACTTTTGAAGGTCTTCTTTGCATGATTGAAGGTCATCGGATTTTACCGTTTCTACCAAAAATGAAACTTCGATTATGTTTTCGTTTTCATCGAAACGTTTAAGTTCGGCAGCTTTAAAGTATTTCTTAATTATTTTGGAGATGTCTTTTAACTGAATGGAATTTGGCGAATCGCTGCTAACGGTAAAAAATAAATTCTGTGCTTCGCTCTTTCCTCTCAAAAAGTAACGAGTCCAGATTATTAACATGGCAACCAAAAATGCAACTAAAACAATCATAGTTTGATTTGCACCAAGACCCAGACCAATTGAAATTGCAAAAAACAAATAAACCAGTTCTTCAGGTTCTTTAATTGCTGCTCTGAACCTAACAATAGAAAGCGCTCCTACAAGTCCTAACGAAAGTGCTAATGAAGATTTTACGATTGAAATTATCAGCATTGTAGTAAATGCAATAAGCAAAAAGTTGGCTGCAAACATTTTTCTGTTCGACAGGCTTTTCGCACATTTGGCATAAGTCTTTTCAAGTATTAACGCCAATATAATTATTACAACAGAATTTATTAAAAAATCTGTTATTGAAATTTCCTGACTTTCTGTTATTAAAAACTTCTGAAATAATTCCCATTTTGTGTTCATGTGTTTATTGCTTTAATTCGAGTTTGCAAAAGTAATTTATTTATTTTTATACTGAAAAATTTAAAATGACTAAAATTTAAAATGACTAAAATTAATAAAATATTTCCGCGACATTTTCCTTACTTCCATTTATTTTAATCGTATTAATAACCGCTTCCGATGCTTTTTCTATCAAATGTTGAGTTTTATTTCCCTTAAGTTTACACTGAGATAAAATGATTTTTGCAGAACCAAATTCCGGTTTTTTCTGAAATGCTACAATACTGTAATTGCAATTAAATATTTCCGAATTATTTACTCTGACTATAGTTTTATCTTTTGATGCAATCCCAATATTTGAGCTTTCAACTTTTGTATTAATGACGGTAATATTCGATGCTTCACCACCACTAATTCCTTTATCTTTTGCATTAGAAATAAAACATTTTTCGATAAGTATTTTGCTTCCCGAAAAATCTATTGCATCGTTACCAATAGAATCAAAAGTTGTTTTAAAAACTTTTCCGGTACAAAAATCCGAATCAAAAGCATCAGAAAAAATATTTTTAAACAAACATTCAGTAACTTCAAACTCCGAGCGGATAGTATTTAGTGCATCCTCACAATGATTTTTAATAAATTGTGAATTAATGATCTTTACATCCGATTCATAAAAATTAACAGCTCCTGTTAAAGTCCATCCTTTATAATCAAGAGTATTGAGTCCCTTGAAAATTGTATTATTAACTGATGAAGTTTTCCCGGCTTTCAATACAGTAAATCCCATTGCAGAAAAATCTGACGAATAGATAATTACAGGATTGTCTTTTGTTCCGTTAAAATAAACCGGAGAAAACGAAATAAATCCTGCTCCGTTTATCAGGTCAATTTCAAAACCTTTTTCAAAACTTACCGAATATCCTTTGGGGATGATAATAAACTTGTCGGAAGAATATTCCCCGCTTTTAAATACCACTTTTTTCCCGTTAAGGACTTCGTAAATATCACTTTCGGGAAATGTGTTTTCTTCCATCAACTCAAGACGTGGCGTTGTTATTCCCGGCGATTGCCATGGATAAATCGGAGAAACATAAGTCTTAAATTTCCTGTCAATAATAAAATAAAGAAAAGCTGCATTAGTGTCGGATATAACAACTGCCGAATTTGTTGTGCCTTCATTTTTATTGAAAGAATTAATTACAGGTTCGGGATTGAAAAAATTGGTGATGCTTTTTTCATTTCGTCCGGTGCCGAGCAAAATAATATCAAGAGCATTATAATTAAAAATCTTTAATATACTTGAATCAGTAGATTTTTTTTCTGTAAAAGCCTTTACATGTTTTGCCGGATATTCATCTCGTACCAATGTATCGGAAGGAACAAATGTTTCCCACTTCGAGCGTGTTTTACTGACATAATCAGGGTTTTTATCTACAAATTCTTTATATTCTTCCAATGTATCTCTAATAGCCTGTGCATTGGAATACAAAAAAGAATAATCAAATTTATAACCTTCAAATTCAGTACTAATCATTTTTTCGTATTTATTAATTTCAGGCAAATATTTTTCCTGAAAAGAATGTATAAAATCCTCATCCGAAAATTTCTTCAAATAAAGAATATACTTATTTACAAAAGTTGTATCACAAAATAAATTATTACGAATTGTGGAAGTTTGATCATATTGTTGAAACTTGGAAAATCCGTAAATCGGAATATCAAAAAACTCGTAAACTCCTTTATGAATATAACCATCAAAAGCTATTGGCTCAAGTTTGCAAGTAACAGGATTAAAATATTGCCTTTGATTGTGCCATATCATTCCGTGGTAAAATTTGGCAACATCAATAATTGCATAAAATTTTGCTATGGCATCCAAATCAAAAATTTCAGAGGCATCAAGCAAATGATTTTTATATCCCCAATAGAGGTTTTGCCCTGACAAAAATTGATTATATAAAACCGGATTACTAATTGTTCGGTTCCCTTTAAAAGGTTCAACACAGGAAGCCTCAAAATATGGTGTTTGGTAGTTTACATTATCTTCGATATCAAGTTTTTGTTTGTACCAGAACTCCGTTTCAGATAATTTCAAAATTGGACCTTCGCGCCTGTTTCGTGACTCAACAAGTTGTTTAACAAAATGTTCTTCAAACGCATAAACACCTAAGCTGCGGTTGTTTAATATTACTGGAACAAAACCATAACGCGGACTTAATACATCAACATAGTCAAACAGTTTCTGGGCTAACCATCCTAAAATAAAACCTCTGGAAAGTGGAGTTTGAACAGAAAATTCTCTCATACCTTTCCATGAAAATTCTCTTTTTAATTTTATTCTGAACGACCATTTTTTCCCTTCAAGATGATCGAGCCAGTCACCTTTAAGTCTAATCTTTGATCTCATCACCGTATCACCCCAAAAAACAATTCCATTAACCCAATCATTATCCTGAGTTTCGAGAATCCCTTTTTGAAATGCCTCAAGGCGTTTGTTATGAAGTTTCACCATTTCGGTAGTATCGATAAAAATTCTTAACGGTTCTTCATTTTCAAATACAGGGTAATTTTTATCTTTAAATCTTTCGATTTTCAAATCATCAAAATATGCAGGAACAGTATCCGGATTCCAGCAATAAAATTTGAATTTCGTATTGTTAAGATGAGGTGGAATTGAGACTTCGAGTTTTAATTGTTCCCAGCCATTTTCATCAACTGCAACAGTTGTCTTACTTACTCTATAGTATTTTGATGCGACATCAGAGGCAGCAACCAAAATTCCATGATTTCCCTTTGATTTTCTCCAAACAGTTATCTGATAATAATCATCAGTTTTTGCATGATTAACATCATACGAAAGCCCGAATTGTCTTTTCCTCGATAATTTCATTGAATAATCTCCCGAACGGGAAACTTCATTTGTCCGTGTTTTGATATGTGAAAACTCGATTTCGGGAATTGATGATTTAATCTTTTTTCCATCTTCCGTTATCTTTTCAAAATCACATTTAAGCTCACCGGAATACTCGATTTTATCACCATTCATGCAACTTTGAAGAAATAAAAAAGTTATCAATCCTAATAATAAAAAAAGTTTTCCAAGTACTTTTCCTAAAAAAGAAAATTTAACTTCCAAAGATTTAAATATTTGATTATGACCCATTGAAAACATCCCATTTTTCTGACAAAAGTACAATATTAATTTCTATGAAATAAAACTTAATAACAATAAAAAAGTTGCATATTTGTAGTCTCAAATTCCAAATAAATTTTAATATTGGTTCAATGGGCATAGAAAAACTTTCGATACTTATACCTGCATATAATGAAGCAATTACAATTGCTAAAATACTGAAGAAAGTATGTGATGTTGAATTGACGAATAATATCAAAAAAGAAATTATTATTATAAACGATTGTTCGATTGATAATACTTCGCAAATTGTAAATGAATTTATCAGTAATTACAATGATTTTGATATCCGTCTTATTGAGCAAATGATAAATCAGGGAAAAGGTGCTGCTTTGCATCGTGGAATAAAGGAAGCAAGCGGAGATGCAATAATTATTCAAGATGCCGATCTTGAGTATGATCCCGAAGATTATAATATTCTGTTAAAACCGTTGGTTAATGACGTTGCTGATGTAGTTTACGGATCAAGGTTTATGGGAGGAAAACCACATCGGATTTTGTTTTTCTGGCACTCTTTAGGAAATAAATTTCTGACATATTTATCAAATATGCTTACAAATTTAAATCTCACCGACATGGAAACATGTTATAAATTATTCAGGGCAGATGTAATTAAAAAGATTGACTTTAAAGAGAAAAAATTTGGTTTTGAACCTGAAGTAACGGCAAAAATTTCACGTATGCCCAATATCCGCATATATGAAGTAGGTATTGCTTACTACGGACGTACATATACCGATGGCAAGAAAATAAGTTGGAAAGACGGACTACGAGCAATATACAGCATCCTGAAATATAATATTTTTTCCAGATAATGAAGTTTCAAAACAATAACTGCTTATTTTATAATAGAACAATAGAAACAAATTATCTTGTTTTATTTTTGTAAGTTTTCAGACAAAATATACTTTCGGCTTTCATTATCCTGAAAGAAATTGTTTACTTTTACAAAAGTCATACGGGTAAGAAATCCATTTATTAACAAACAAAATTCGAATAAACATAATGACCCAATCAAAAGAATATTTTATCCACGAAACCGCAATTGTTGATGCCGGCTGTACAATCGGAAAAGACAGCAAAATTTGGCATTTTTCACATATTATGTCGAATTGTGTTTTAGGTGAAAAATGTAATATCGGACAAAATGTTGTTGTCTTCCCCGAAGTTACACTTGGCAAAAATGTAAAAGTTCAGAATAATGTTTCGATTTACACAGGAGTAATTTGCGAAGATGATGTTTTTCTTGGACCTTCAATGGTTTTTACAAATGTAACAAACCCGCGAAGTGGAGTAAACAGAAGAGGGCAATACGAAAAAACTATCGTCAAAAAGGGAGCTACAATCGGTGCCAATGCAACCATAGTTTGCGGACATAATATTGGTGAATATGCATTTATCGGAGCCGGAGCCGTAGTAACCAAAGAAGTTCTGCCTTACGCTCTTGTTGTTGGTAATCCTGCAAAACACATTGGCTGGATGAGTGAATACGGTCATCGTTTACATTTTAATAATGATGGAAATGCTGAATGCCCCGAAAGTAAAGAAAAATATAAAAAGGAAAACGGAGAAGTTTTCAAGTTGTAATTGAGTCCGCTCTAAAAAGTCAAAAAAATAAAAAATGCCACCAAAACACCAAAACACAAAAATCCACAAACAAAAAATATCAATAAATTAATTTTAGTGAAATTTAGTGCTTTTGTGTTTTCGTGGCTAAAAAATACTTTTCGGAGAGGACTCAATATTTAATTTTTTCTTAACTTTGTCTTAATAATAATATCAAAAATATTAACCATGAAAATATTAGTTACCGGCGGAACAGGCTACATCGGATCACATACAACTGTTGAGCTACAAAATAGTGGTCATGAAGTAATAATTGTTGACAACCTTTCAAACTCAAATATTAATGTTTTAGATTCTATCGAAAAAATCTCGGGAATAAAGCCGGAGTTCGAGCAATTTGATTTGATTGACACGGAAAAAACAACGGACTTTTTTAAACGTAACAACGACATTCAGGGAATCATCCATTTTGCAGCATTCAAAGCAGTTGGCGAATCTGTTGATAATCCTTTAATGTATTACCGGAATAATCTTTTTTCGCTGGTAAATATTTTACAGGGAATGAAAGATAACAATATAGAAAATTTTGTTTTTTCTTCATCCTGTACAGTTTACGGTCAGCCGGAAGAACTGCCTGTTACAGAAAACGCTCCTATTCAAAAAGCTGCCTCTCCATACGGAAATACCAAACAAATTTCCGAAGAAATAATTTTTGACACCGTTAAAGTATCAGGAATCAAAGGAATGGCATTAAGATATTTTAATCCAATCGGTGCTCACAAAAGTGCAATAATCGGAGAACTTCCGCTGGGCATTCCGAATAATTTAATGCCATTTATCACTCAAACTGTAATTGGAATCAGGGAACAACTCAGAGTTTTTGGAGATGATTATTCTACTCCAGACGGAACTGCAATTCGTGATTATATTCATGTTGTGGATATTGCCAAAGCTCATGTTATAGCTGTTGAACGCATGGTAAATAAGAAAATGAAAAAGGATTTTGAAATGTTTAATCTCGGAACAGGAAATGGATATTCAGTTCTTGAAGTAATAAAATCATTTGAAAAAGTTACCGGAGAAAAACTTAATTATAAAATTGTTGACCGCAGGGCAGGTGACATCACACAAGTTTGGGCTGATACAAAATTTGCAAACGATGAACTGGGCTGGAAAGCGGAGAAAGATATTGATGAAATGACTTTGTCAGCATGGAATTGGGAGTTGGCATTGAAAGAAATTTAAAATTTAAAATGATGAATTTAAAATTTAGAATTTTAAAAAACAAACATAAAAAACAACAAATGAAAAAAATACTTATCACCGGAGGAGCAGGATTTATAGGATCGCATTTGGTTCGTTTATTTGTAAAAAAATATCCTGATTATAAAATCATTAATCTTGACAAACTCACCTACGCCGGAAATCTGGCAAATTTAAAAGACATAGAAAATGAGCCTAATTATGAGTTTGTTAAAGGCGACATTGTTGATGAAAAATTTATTCATCAATTATTTGTTGATTATAAATTTGATGGAGTAATTCATCTCGCTGCTGAATCTCATGTTGACAGGTCAATAACAAATCCCACCGAATTTATTTATACAAATATTGTTGGAACGGTAAATCTTTTAAATGCAGCAAAACATATTTGGAAAGATAATTTCAAAGACAAGCTTTTTTATCATGTTTCCACAGATGAGGTTTATGGTTCTCTTGGCAATGAAGGATTTTTCGTAGAAACAACTGCTTACGATCCGCACAGTCCGTATTCGGCATCCAAAGCCAGCTCCGACCATCTTGTAAGAGCTTATCACGATACTTTCGGATTACCGATTGTAATTTCAAATTGCTCGAATAATTATGGCGGCTATCAGTTTCCTGAGAAACTTATCCCATTATTCATCAATAATATTCAAAACAACAAACCTCTACCTGTTTATGGGAAAGGCGAAAATGTACGAGATTGGCTTTACGTGGATGATCATGCCAATGCAATTGACGTAATTTATCATAATGGAAAAATCGGTGATACTTATAATATTGGAGGCAACAATGAATGGAAAAATATTGATTTGATAAAAGTTCTTTGCAAAACTGTTGACAAACTAATTGGCAGAGAAGAAGGAACATCCGAAAGGTTAATTACTTACGTAAAAGACCGTGCCGGTCATGATCTCAGATATGCAATTGATTCCTCAAAATTACAAAAAGAACTTGGATGGAAACCCTCACTTCAGTTTGAAGAAGGAATTGAAGAAACCGTGGCATGGTACCTCAACAATGAAGAATGGTTAAAAAATGTTACTTCAGGGGATTATCTCAAATATTATGAAAAACAGTATGATAAAAGGTAGTTGATAGGATTTTTTGATTTCTATTAAGAGAATAGTTAACAATTCTGGTTTTCATACCTTTTTCTTCTAACAGCTTCAACTTCCGCTGTTATTTCTTCTAAACTTGGAGACTCATCTGAATTTTTTCTCAAGCATTTTAATATTTCCGAGAGATCAGATTTTTTTCTTTCTTTTCTTATGCTTATCAAATTCAAATCAGCTAAGCCTTTTAAAATGTTTTTAGCTTTTGGATTTAATATTTCAACTCTTATTGTTTCCATAATTCATTTTTTACAAATATAGTCATTTTTTCACAATTTTAAAAACTATTTCTGCTCCGGTAGATTTATCAATAATTTTTAAAAAATAAATTTCCGGATTCAAATCAAGAGTATTTATTTTTATTGATTGATCATTAATTTTGCAATTAATATTCAGGGATTTTCCAATCAGATTTGTTAAGGAATATTCAATATTATTAATATTTATTGATGAAGAAAAACTGACAATACAAAAGTCAGAAACCGGATTTGGATAAACTGAAATTTTATTTTTTAAATCATAAAATGAATTATTAATTCCTGCGGTAAACCAAATATAATCAACAAATTCGGGATGATCGATAAAAGGGTTTCTGTTGTTTTGAATATCATAAACAGCTTCATTCCGGTCAAGTTCTTTTTGACTAACTGGATCGGATTCGTGCCAGTCATGTAATAATTCCAAAGCCCAGGGTTTTGGTTGTGCACCATTTACCATTGCACTTCCGGGCCAGCCACTATCTTCCTGATAATATCTGGTAGCCATATAAAAATAATTCCTGGCAAAGTCACCCTTGTATTTATCAATAGGTTCGAAAACAGTTCCCGAATATCCTGCATAATTGCAGATACCCATTTTTGATCCGTTTAACGAAATCCATGAAGCACTTCCAACTTCACCGTAAGGATAATTTGATCTTTTGTTATTTACATATCCATCGGTAGGAACGATATGAAATAAATCGGTGTACATTGGCGAAACAGTACCACCAAACCAACTTTTGGGAAAAGAATGTTCGCGATTATAACAATCGCCTTCTCCCCCGTAATTTCCACATTGATCAGAAAAAAAAGTAAAATTATAAGGAGGATTTCCATCGGGAACATCTGAATACATATCCCAAACATAAGCGTTAGATTTTTTATCGGTTTCTTCAAAATCACTCCACAATTCGGTGTATGATTCTACATTATGATCATCAATAATATTATGCAAAACCAACTGCAATTGCTCTCCGCTCAAGCCTACAGCATTATCATAATAACCGGATGGAATCTGTCCTGAAACCCATACAAAACTTAATAAAATTGATATTGTAAAAACTGTTTTCTTCATTGCTTAGGATATTTATTATTGGATGCAAAAGTAGAAAATCTTCAATAATAAAAAGACCTCCCACATTTTAAAAAATATAGAAGGTCAATATTAAAAAATTTCTTTTCAGAATTAATTATGCACTATAAGCATTTATATTTCTATCAATTTTTTTAAATAATCCCTGAAGTACTTTTCCGGGTCCAACCTCAACAACTTCATGTACGTCATTGGCAATCATATTTTTCATAATTTGTGTCCAGCGTACCGGAGAGGTCAATTGAGAAATAAGATTTGTTTTTATAATTTCGGGATCAGTAACAGGTTGTCCGGTAACATTCTGGTAAATCGGGCATATTCCTTTATTAAATTTTGTTGAGTTAATTGCATCAGCAAGTTCAACTCTTGCAGGCTCCATTAATGAAGAATGAAATGCACCACCAACTTTCAAAGGCAAAGCTCTTTTAGCTCCTGCTTCTTTAAGTTTTTCACATGCTATTTCAATTCCTTTATATGATCCTGAAATAACAAGTTGTCCGGGGCAATTATAATTTGCCGGAACAACAATTTCATTAATATTTTCAAGTGTTTTTTCAACAACTTCATCTTCTAATCCAATAATTGCAGCCATTGTTGATGGTTCGGTTTCGCATGCTTTTTGCATTGCAGTAGCTCGTTTATAAACAAGTTTTAATCCATCTTCGAATGATAAAGTTTTATTGGCAACTAATGCTGAAAACTCTCCTAATGAGTGTCCGGCCACCATATCAGGCTTAAAATCATCACCTAAAGTTTTGGCCAAAATAACCGAATGAAGAAATATTGCCGGTTGAGTAACTTTTGTTTGTTTCAGATCGTCATCAGTTCCTTCAAACATAATATCTGTAATTCTGAATTTAAGGATCTTGTTTGCTTTGTTGAACAAATCTTTTGCTTTTGAAGAATTGTCATACAAATCTTTACCCATACCAACAAATTGAGCCCCTTGTCCGGGGAAAACATATGCTTTCATAAAAAATTATTTTTAATAATAAATTAAGTTTGGAGATAAAATTATTTCAATAAAGTTAGTTTTGTGTTTTTACTTTTTTTTGATTTGGTTTTGATTATTATTTTCTATTTCCAAGAAATCTCAGCAAAAATAAGAATAAATTTCATTTAAGTATTAAATAACGGAAATATTTACTTTTTGTTATTGAGTTTAATGCAATTTTGATCCGATAAGATGAATAAATTCAGCACGTGTTTCTTGATTTCTGAAAGCACCTGTAAAATCCGAAGTTGTAGTTATAGAATTTTGTTTTTGAACACCTCTCATTACCATACACAAATGCTGTGCTTCAATAACCACGGCAACACCCAAAGGATTAAGAGTGTCGTTAATTGCATTTTTAATTTGTGTTGTAAGTCTTTCCTGTATTTGCAAACGACGAGAATAAGCTTCTACAACTCTTGCAATTTTACTCAATCCGGTAATGTATTTATTTGGAATATAAGCTACGTGAGCTTTACCAATAAAAGGTACCAAATGATGCTCGCATAAAGAGTAAATTTCAATATCTTTAACGATGACCATCTCACGATAATCCTCCTGAAATTTTGCTGATTTAAGTATTTCTACCGGATCGACACTATAACCATTAGTAAAAAATTGCATAGCTTTTGCTACTCTTTCGGGTGTTTTAAGCAATCCTTCTCTATTTACATCTTCACCAATTAAGTTAAGAATTTCTTTGTAATGATAAGCAAGCTTATTAACAGTTTCCTTGTCAAAATTTTCTAATTTTTCGTAACCGTTACTATTCATTCCAGTAGTTTTAAAATATGAAGCTGCGAAATTACTATTTTTTTTCTGAATTGATTTTTGATAATGGATTTTGTATTTTTAATAAATTTATTATTTCAAATACAGAA
Organism: Bacteroidales bacterium; assembly: GCA_021107915.1. GTDB lineage: Bacteria > Bacteroidota > Bacteroidia > Bacteroidales > JAIORY01 > JAIORY01. The sequence continues at coordinate 21,127 of JAIORY010000297.1, forward strand.
TAAATAATATATAATAAAAGAAATGTTATAACAAAAGGAAGAGCATCACTTCTGTTAAGATAAACATAAAGAAAAATTATTATAATATATAAAAGAAGCTTCACGACAGTAGCTAACATAAAATATGAAATAAATCTGCTGAATTTTTTCTCAGATGCTTTTAAAATGATATAATGAAATAATAGCGTTACCGAGGCCGAAAGAATAATCAGGTATGGCATTGCCGGTGAAACTAACTCAACAGGTAAAAAATAAGCAGCAGCATAAAACACCAAAAAAACAACGACAGTCAAAATTATCAGATTCTTTAAAAATTGAAAATATGTAGTATTCATTTTTTATTATTTTTTAGAAGATCTTTGATTACGTAATAAATTGCAAGAATAACTGACAATAATGTAAAAACTAATGTAAAAACCGGAAATCCAAGATCAAGCCATTCATCAAGTTTAATCCCTCCAAAAACACCAAGTAAAATTATTGCCAGCATTTGCATCGCAATACTGCTATACTTTGCATAATTTTCAAGCGATTTTTTATTTTGGTTTTGCTTTTTCATCATTTTGTGATGAGAATTTTATTGCTGTATTTGGGGCATTACCCATATTACAGGTTCCGGAAAATTTAGCTCCCGGCTCAATCGAGAGCTTTGCAGTTTTAATATCCCCCGAAATATCTGCTGATGCTTTTAAAGAAAGAAGCTCTGTAATATTTACTTGAGCTTTTACTTTCCCTGAAATATCAGCATTTCTACAGCTGATATCTCCTTCTACCGATCCCGTTGTACCAACTACAATTTTTCCTTTAGATTTTATTGACCCTATAAGTGTTCCATCAATACGAAAATCACCATTCGACTCAATATCACCTTTGATTTTTGTGCCGTTTTCAATTAAATTTACTTTTTGATTCTCAACAATATTATTCTTTGCCATGATTTTTCCCTTGTATTAATATTTTCGCAAATGTATTAGATTTTCATCAATTTATAAAATGTATTTGCAATAATTATTATTTCAAATAATCATTCTTAAAAAACTCCATATAGACTTCCACATCTTTTTCTCTATAAAATATTGGATAGTTTGCTGTTGAAATAACAAAACTATCGTAAGCATCAGGCGACATATTTGCATAAACATATTCACTTGATGAAATATGATTTAAGTATGTTAATGCCATTTGATCGTTTTTAAAATTACCAACAGTAATAATTTGATATTGATCATCAAGAAGAATACTATTGATATTTAATTCTCTTAATCTATAATTTTCCTTGTTAAAATCAGAAACTCTAACCTTAAGTGCATGCACCGGAATATTGACTTCCTTTGTGTTTATAACTAAAACAAAAAAATGGGCATCTTTTGTATTATGATGTTTATATGGCGAAGGACGAATATCTTTTTCTCTTTGGTCTTTTTCATTTTCCTTATCGGAATCGTTATCCGATATTTGAGCCAAAATATTTTTAGCTAAAGGTTTTACACTGCTTGAAGGATATCGCACAACTATTTTCCGAAGTGCAATAATTAGCGAATCGACTACCTCAATTTTTCCAATAGACAGTGCGCTCAAATAATCAAATTTTGGTATAAGAGCTGTATCTTTATAAGTTTCAATTGCATAATCGGCATAACTTATCACCATATAATATTCCTTGTTGATATAAGCTTGATATGCTTTTTTGTATAACCCGGCTGCTTCATTTTTCTGAGCATTTATTTCCTTGTAATAGTCAGGGTTCAGGATCACTTTTGCGTAATCACTTTCAGGATAGTTTGTAATTATCAAGTTTTTATATAATTCGTTTTGCTCATAATCATTTTCCTCATCAAATATCTTATACAATTTATAAAATGATTTGAGCCGGTATTTATTTTCAGGATATCTTGAAATAAGTTCTTTGAATGTTTCGGCAGCCTTTTCATTATTTTTCAAACCTTCTTTATATAATTTTCCAAGCATAAAATATGCCTCAAGAATTAAACTATCCGAAAATACTATCTGTTCAGGAGTTAAAGGGATATTTTGCAGATAAAATTCTCTTTCTTTCGGATCGTTGGAAACAATACTTGTACTATCTGATCTTGTACTATCGGAAGCAATAAGTTCTTTGCTTTGGATACCAAAAGAAGTGCTCTTTTTATTCTTCAGCATCCAAAGGTCTTCCAGTTTTCGTTTTCCCCATTTCCTTACAAATTCAGTATATCCAAAACTTAAAGTCTGAGGGTTATAAAAATACCATTTTCCACTTGCTGCTCCGCCGGGCACAATATTATTCGATGCTTTATTGAATTGTTCATTTTGCTGTTGTATTCTTGCATTTTCAAGTTTTTGAGCTTCTTCTTCTATATAAACTTCTATTATTTTATCAATAATTTTTAATCTTTTATCCTCATTCATTGCGGCAAGATATTGCAAGCTATCCTGCATTTGAATTGTTGAAAGATTATCAACCATTAAAGAAAGCGTTTCAGCTTTTTCTTTTTCCTGTTCATAATTTGGAAATTCTTTTGGTAGCGACTGCATAGCTGTATCATAATAAGCCTGAGAATTTTCATAATCAGGAATATTAAAATACATATCAGCAACTTTTAATGAAGAAACCGATTTTTGATAATCATTATCAGTACTTAAAGCAACCGAAAGCCGCAAATAATTTATTGCCAAAGTATCGTTACTATTTTTTAATGCAACTTCTGCAAGTGCATAATATATCTGATCACGATATTCTTTGTTTTTTGAATCCCTGAGCATTTTATTAAGTATTTTAACAATGTGCTCGCTGTTACCTGATTCTGCATCAAAAGATTTAGCCATATTTATTTTAGCTTGAAAAGCCATTTCGTAAGGTGGATTTCTTTTAATTACCTGTGAATATAATTCAGATGCTCTGCTTAAATTTTCTTCCTTTTGAAATACCTGTGCCTGAATAAATTTTAGTCTGGTAACTAATTGTTTTTTGGTGTTAATATTTACAGACAGAGAAAGATATTTTTTGGCTTTGTCATATTTTTCTTGTGCAATATAATGGTTAGCAAAAACAAGTGGATACATCTTTCTCGCACTAAGAGGAATGTTTTCCTCAGTCATAATTTTAGCAAAAGAAGTGAGTACCGGTTCTGCTTTTTCGTATTCTTCTAACTGATTATATGTTCTGGCAAGCCAAAGCATTGATTCATATTTTATATTATTTTCGGGATATTCGGCAATTACAAATTTGAAGCTTCTCTTGGCACTTATATATTCCCGTTTGTAAAAATATGCCTTCCCGATAAGGAGATAACAATCATCGATCCATTTCACGTATTCAACATTCCCAAATTTCATAGAATGCCTCTGTATCATAATCGATGCTTTTTCAATTGCCCTGTCCATATTTTGATTGAGAACCTGAACATCGTTTTTATCACCGTAATTATATAAAGGTAAAATTTTTGTATAATCTTCAACTACTTTATCATCAAGAGCCTGCAAACCATCTTTATAGGCTTGGTCCCCATTCCAATATCCATTGTAATGACATGTGAGATTATGAAATGCTCTTCGTGTAAAACTGTTTTTCTTAGTCGAACATGAAAAAAGAAACAGTAAGGGGATCATCATAAATACGATCCACAATATTTTGTATTTGATATTTTTATTCAAGTTGATAATCTTTTATGCTTTATAACTCTGATTCTGCAAAATTATTATAATTTTTGTAACTAATAAGTACTTAGAGTGCCTAAAGTTCAAAGCGTAGATTCAACCCACAAAGACAACAAATCATACTACCAAATTATAAAATATAGATTTAGGAGAAAAATAGTTATTTATTTTTCATGGTTTTTGATTGACTATATATTGAATTTCAGCGGCATCCCTGAAATCCTGATTGTTAAGATTTGATTTATGAATATTTAACTTTAATGCTATAAAATCTTTTGAATTTCTGCTTTTAAGTAAGCTTCAATTTGATACCTTTGTTCTTTAGTTATTTGTTTGATTTGTAACTTATTTTTAGCGATTAAAAGTCGCATTTCTTAATTGAACCTATTTGTTTAATAAATGTGAAGATGAAAAAATTAAAAAATTCTCAATTAATAATAAATCCTGAAGGAACAATTTATCACATGGATTTAAGACCGGAAAATATTGCAGACACAATTATTTTAGTAGGAGACCCACAACGTGTTCCCAAAATTTCAAAATATTTTGATAAAATAGAATTTAAAAATCAAAATCGTGAAATTATTACTCATACTGGATATTTTAATGGAAAAAAATTGAGTGTAATTTCAACCGGTATGGGAACTGACAATATTGATATTGTTTTGAATGAACTGGATGCTTTAGTAAATATTGATTTAAAAAAACGAGTTGTAAAAGACAAACACACACCACTTAATATTATCAGACTTGGTACTTCCGGAGCTATACAAAAATATATTGAAATCGATTCTTTTGCAGTTTCAAAATATGGGCTTGGGCTTGATGGGCTTTTAGGATATTACAAAGCGGGTGAAAGTGTTTGTGAAACAGAAATGCTCGATGAATTTTTCAAACAAACTAACTGGCCTTCTGATTTATCAAAACCTTATTTTGTAAAATGTTCGGAAGATATGCTTAACAAAATTGGTGATGGAATGATTAAGGGAATTACTGCAACAGCACCCGGCTTTTATGCTCCACAAGGCAGAGCTCTGCGTCTTAACCTTAAATACCCTGATATTATTGACAAAATCGGAACTTATAATTTTAAAGGTGAAAAAGTAATTAATTTCGAAATGGAAACTTCTGCTTTATACGGACTTGGACAAATGCTCGAGCACAATGTGTTAACTGTTTGTGCAGTTATTGCTAACCGAATTACCGAAGAATACAGCAAGGATCATCAAAAAACAATAAGCAACTTAATAGAAATCGTGTTAGAAAGATTATGCGCCCGTTAATAAATTTTTAATATCTTTTTTTTACCATTGATTTTTGAGCTGAAGTAAATTGCAATTTTATCATTCAAAAGATTGTAATTTATTTTATGTTGACAGATACACAAAATAATGAGCTTAATGCTTTGATAAACTTACTTGATGAGCCTGATGAATCAATATACAACAATATTGAGAAAAAATTATTTTCTTATGGATCAGATGCGATTTATTTCCTTGAAGATGCCTTGCAAAATTCCTTTAATGATCTTATACATAAACGGATTGAAAATATAATCCATAAAATAAGATTAGAAAAAACTGCAGATGAACTGAAAACATGGTCGGAAAATGGAGAAAATGATTTGCTTGAAGGATTTATTTTAGCATCAAAGTATCAATATCCCGATCTTGAAAAAGAAGTGATTTTAAAAAAACTCGGGAAAATTGTCAGAGATGCATGGCTTGAATTAAATAACGAACTTACTGCTCTCGAAAAAATTAAAGTTATCAATCATATCATTTTCAAAGTTCATGGCTTTAAAGGAAATAAAAATGATTTTTATGCTTCAGAGGATTATTTCATAAATAATCTTCTCAATTCAAAAATCGGTAATCATCTTTCGCTTGGTATTTTGTACATCATTATTGCAAAACGATTAGATATCCCAATATTTGGTATTGATCTTCCAAAACAATTTATTCTTTCTTATGTTGATAATGGAAATTCTTTCTTTTATCTTAATCCTTTTAATAAAGGAATTGTTTTTCCTAAAAATGAAGTTGAGGTTTATATCAAGCATTTAAAACTTGAAGCAAAACCTTCCTATTTTCTTCCATGCGAAAATAAGCGAATTATTGAGCGACTGTTTGAGGGACTTTTTTCATCGTATAACAATCTTGGTTATCTTGATAAAGCAGGGGAAGTTAAATATTTACTGGATCAAATTGATTGAGTCTTTTTGATAGCCACAGATTCACAGATTTTTTGAATTTCCGGTTTCTATCCGGTCAGAATATTTTTCTAAAAGTTTTTAGGATTATTTTCAAATCAGTAATAAACCCCTTTTCGGAAATATATTTTAAATTCAGTTTTAATTTAGCCGGCATTATTTCTTCAATATAAAATTTCTCCGGATTTTCGGCTTTCCCGAGTATCTCATTTTCATTGATATATTCTAAAGAAGCGTAATCAGTTAATCCGGGTTTTACATCTAAAACTTTTTTTTGATTTTCATTATAAAGGTCAACATATTTCCTGACTTCGGGACGAGGACCAACAAAACTCATATCACCTTTCAAAATATTTAAAAGTTGAGGTAGCTCATCAAGTTTATATTTTCTTAAAAAATAACCAACTCGGCTTATTCTGCTGTCTTTCCCGCCAACAGTTAAAAGTCCGGCTTTTGATGAACCCCGTTTCATGCTTCGGAATTTGTACAATCTGAAATCAATATTATTTCTCCCGACTCTTATTTGTCTGTAAAATATTCCTCCCCGTGAATCAATAATTATCAAAAAAGAAATTATAATAAAAGCAGGGGACAGAAGTAAAAGTCCTGTAAATGAAAAAAATATATCGAAGCAGCGTTTCAAAATGGATTTGTTTTGAGATCGAAAGTAGTTAATTTATATTATTTAAAGATTGTAAAATTTATTTTCTTCAAAATATTTGCAAAACCGAAACAAAATAGTTACTTTTGGCGTTAGTAACGTAAATGGGTTGTATGATTATTTCATTTGGTTCAAAAAATACTGAAAAAATTTGGCAAGCAGAAAGAGTTAAAAAAATTCCACTTGAAATCCAACAAGTAGGACGAAGAAAATTAAGAATGCTTAACAACTCACAAAATGTGACAGATTTGAGAATTCCTCCATCAAACAAATTAGAAAAACTAAAAGGAAGAGGAAAAGATTTTTACAGCATTCGAATAAATGACCAATGGCGAATTGTATTCAGATGGGTAAATAGTCATGCACACGATGTTGAAATTATGGATTATCACTAAAAGGAGGATTATGCAATGAATAAATTATCAAATGTACACCCGGGCGAAATTCTTTTGGAGGAATTTCTGCAACCCTTGAAAATAACAGCATACAGATTGTCGAAAGATTTAGAGATACCTCAAACCAGAGTTTCTCAAATAATAAAAGGAAATAGAAGTATTACAGCGGATACAGCATTACGACTAAGTTCATTTTTTGGTAATTCGGCAAAATTTTGGCTTGGATTACAAGATGATTATGACATAGAAGAAGAAAGAAAAAATCATGCAGACATTTTTAATAAAATCAAATTGACGAGAAAAATAAACGCATTACAAAGTGTACCATAAATTCACAAATATAAATATATAAATAGCCGCGAATGCGCGAATAATTATAAAATAGAACTTATTTTCTTAATACAAATGATTGAAGTAAATTTCGATTAAATTCGTGAGATTAGCGGCAATTTTTAAATATTTTCTTCCACAGATTCAACAACAGCTTCAACAACAGTTTGCACATTTTCTTTGCTTAAGTTGTAGTAAACAGGGATGCTGATTTCACAAGAATAATTTTTATAAGAAACAGGATAATTCTTAATATCATATCCGAGATTTTTGTAAAAACTCATCATCGGAAGAGGGATAAAATGAACATTTACAGCCACCTTTTTGTCAAAAATCGACTGAATTATTTTATCACGTTTTTCTTCATCAATTCCATTTATCCGTAAAAGAAAAGCATGATATGAAGATGATTTTTCAGGGGTTTCGTAAACAGGGATTTTTGCCCATTTATATTTTGAAAATTCCGCTGCATATTGATCGAAAATCTGTTTTCTTTTCACGATCATGTCATTATCGTATCTGTCAATCTCAACCAAACCCATTGATGCTTGCACATCCGTCATGTTGTATTTATATCCGGCTTCTACAATATCGTATCTCCAGTTCCCGATTTTTACTTTTGAATAAGCATCTTTCGTTTGTCCGTGAAGGGATTTAATATTCAAATCTTTGTAGATTTCTGCATTATTAAAAGGTTTGGGAAGATTCAGGCAAATTGCACCACCCTCGGCAGTTGTGAGGTTTTTAACAGCATGAAACGAATAAACCGTTATATCTGTCAGTGAGCCGGTTTTGTTTCCTTTATATTTTGCACCAATAGAATGTGCTGCATCAGAAAGTACTAATATTCTTCCCAAAGACTTTTGCTCATTGGTTTTCGGAATAAAAAGTTTCCTGATATTTTCTTTTTTCACCAAAGAATTTATCTCATCATAATCACAAGGAAATCCTGCCAAATCAACAGGCATAATAACTTTAGTTTTTTTTGTTATAGCTTTTTCGATTTCTTTTACAGAGATGTTAAAATCATTTTCATTGACATCAACAAAAACAGGTTTTGCGCCACAATGGATTATAACATTTGCAGTTGCGCAATAAGTGTATGCCGGCAAAATAACTTCATCACCCTTGCCAACACCAAACCATCGCAACATAAGTTCCAGTCCTGCCGAGCCTGAGCTGACACATAAAGTGGTTTTATGTCTGGCATAAGCAGTTAGCTTTTTTTCGAAAAGTTTTGTCTTCGGGCCTGTGGTTATCCATCCCGATTTCAGGGTATCAATAACTTCATCTATTATTTTTTGATCCATACGCGGAGGTGAAAAAGGTATCATTTAATTTTTTAATTTTATGATGAATCTGACAGTTGTTCGAATTTGCCACAGATTCACAGAAAACAAAAATAATCTGTGAATCTGTGGCGGTATTTTATTTGTAATTCTTAAGAAAATCCGAAGTATTTTTTTCTACTCTGCTTAAAACATCCGTTGTATCAGATTTAACGAATTTTTCTCCGGTAATTTTTTCGTATAATTCAATATATCTTTCCGAAACGCTGTTTACAAAATCTTCATTCATTTCCGGAATTTGCTGTCCTTCTTTTCCCTGAAATCCGTTTTCCATCAACCATTCGCGAACAAATTCTTTTGAAAGCTGTTTTTGGGCTTCATCGTTTTCTTGTCGTTCTTCATAACCTTCTTTATAGAAATATCGTGAAGAATCAGGAGTATGAATTTCATCGATAAGGAAAATTTCATCACCAACTTTTCCGAATTCATATTTTGTGTCAACGAGAATTAATCCCATTTTGTCGGCTATTTCGGTTCCTCTTTCAAAAAGCTCACGTGTATAATGTTCAAGTTGTTGATAATCTATTCCGCAAACAAGATGACTTTTTATGATTTCCTCTCTCGAAATATCTTCATCATGCCCAAATTCGGCTTTTGTTGTAGGTGTGAGAATTGGCTCAGAAAACTTTTGATTTTCTTTCATTCCTTCAGGAAGCGGCACTCCGCAAAGAATTCTTTTTTCTGCTTTATATTCGCGCCAGGCATGACCGGTAAGATATCCTCGAATTACCATTTCAACTTTAAACGGCTCACAATATTTACCGACTGTAACCATTGGGTCGGGAGTTGCAATTTTCCAGTTTGGAACGATATCCTCGGTAGCATCAAGAAACTTAGATGCAATCTGATTTAAAACCTGTCCTTTAAAAGGAATTCCCTTTGGAAGAACAACGTCGAATGCTGAGATACGGTCGCTTACCACCATCACCAATAATTCGTCATCAATATTATAAACATCCCTAACTTTTCCTACATAATGATTTTTCTGTCCCGAAAAATTGAAATTGTTTTTTATTATTGCATTAGCCATGATTTTTTCTTTTATGATTTTTTTGCAAAAGTAGGAATTTTCTAAATGTAAAAAATCATCAAAATAATTTTTAGATTTTGAGGATTTAGAGTTTATAAATGTAAAGGTTTATGTGTTGAACACCAAACAATCACAAATTATGCATAGAAAGTTGATAATAAATCAACTTTCTATGTAAAATTTGTTATATTTGTCCCAATAAAATAAAGACTAATGAATGAATGAACTAAAACAATATGGAATAATCCCTATTAGATATAAAGCAATTGCTGGGTTTTTGTCTTCTTACAAATATCCAAGAAATAAAGTCATAATGCTTGAAAAGTCAGGTCAATTGATTCGTTTAAAAAAAGGTTTATATATTGTTTCACAGGATATCACAAATCAATCTATATCTAAAGAACTTATAGCAAATCATCTTTATGGTCCATCATATATTTCACTTGAAAACGCTTTATCACATTATGGATTAATACCTGAAAGGGTATATAATACCTGCTCTGTCACAACAAAACGTAAAAAAAGTTATGACACACCATTAGGCAATTTCAATTATTCTTCAGTTCCAGAAAAGTATTTTTCTATAGGAATAAGACAAGAAATTATTCAAAACTCTTATGCCTATTTAATTGCCAGTCCGGAAAAAGCTCTTTGCGATCTTATTATCACAAAATCAGGGATACGTTTTCAATCTATAAAATCTATAAAAGAATTTTTATTAGATGATATTAGATTTGATTTTAATGTAATTAAAGACTGGAATTTAGATATTATTAATGAATGTTGTAAACATGGATATAAAAAAGTAGAATTACAGTTATTGAGTAAATATATAAAGCATGAGTGCCATATTTGACCAAATGTTATCTCAATATGAGATAAAAACTAATGAAGATAAACATAATGCATTACATGAAGTTATGCAACAAATTACACTTGCAGCACTTTATAGATCAGGTTTCTTTGACAAGGCAGCTTTTTATGGGGGTACTTGTTTAAGAATATTTCATAACCTTCCGCGGTTTTCGGAAGATATGGATTTTTCTCTTCTTGAAAAAAGCAATGATTTTTCTCTTGAAAAGTATTATAATGCTATAACAACTGAGTTTAAAGCACTCGGAAGAGAGGTTGTAATTATAAAAAAAACAAAAACCACAAATTCCCGGATTGAATCTGCATTTTTAAAAGACAATTCTGAAATATATAATATTGTTTTTCAGACAGAGCGTTCAGTTAAAATAAAAATTGAGGTGGATACTAATCCTCCATTAAATTTTGAAACAGAACATAAACTAATGTTATTGCCATTTTCATTTATGACTCGTTGTTTTACTATTCCGGGATTATTTGCCGGCAAAATGCATGCTTTTCTGTTTAGAAATTGGAAAAATAGAGTTAAAGGACGTGATTGGTATGACCTTGAATGGTATGTCCGCAATAATTATAAGCTAAGTTTCAGTCATTTGAAGGAACGTTGTTTTCAAAGCGGTCATATTATTAATTATGATTTCACACAAAATGAATTTATGAAGCTGTTAAGGAATAAAATCAAAGAAACAAATATTGATAGGGTAAAAGAAGATGTAAGACCATTTATTAAAAATGCAGATGACATTAAAATATGGTCAAGTGATTATTTCCTTCAGTTAATTAATAGAGTCATCATCGAATGAAATATTAAAAGTCTGTAATTTTTCTTTTCGATTTCAATTAGTTTGAGAGAGCTAATTGTTGGAAGTTCAGGTAGTAGTTCGCTAAGGTTGTTATACTTGTACGGAATAGAATTACAAAATTTCCAGTTTTGCTTTGTAAAATTGTTAAGATTAGTACAACATTATGTGCCTTATTTTTCATTGTTGTATTCCTCCATTATTTTAATTGCTTTTTCAATCTCTTTTCTTGGTGTTTTTTGAGTTTTCTTTTGAAAGGCATTTCCAAGAACAACCAAATTTCCTTTTGAAAAGTTAACTTATTAGACAACATTTTCCAAATATTTTATCTTATTTATTGGAAAGACTGAATTATAAAAATAATTTTGTTGAAATCTAATGTGAATTAAAATTGGTTTTTAATGCAGTATCATGATTAAAATTTCATATTATTTAAACAAAGCAGAGCTTTATATCTGACAAAATTATTTCAAAGTTTACTCAGTTTTGATTCAATCATTTCGTGATATTTTTGTTTCATCTCGTTTGGCAAAAAACTTATGTCAATATATACCCTTACAGGTAGAAAATGATAAATAATATAAAAAATGTACCTGAACGGGTATAATACTGCTTGCTCAACGAAATTCAAAATATTAGTAAGGATTAGGCTCAAAATGAATATTAATTTTATTGAAGATTATTATGAAATAAATTTGGATTTTAATGCAGTATCTTGATTATGCGATGTTTATTTCTTTTTTTTCTTTTGAGTTGATAATATATCCAAAGATTTTATTCCTAAAGTATCTATACTTAATGTTGACCTCATTTCCTTAATAATATTCATATAACTTGTATTTAACTGGGAACTGTCTTTGAATGAAGGTTCTGGTGATAAATTAAATTGTTCTAACTTTTCAAACTTTGACGTTCGACCAAATGCAAAAAATGGATAACACATCGTAACAATTGAAAAATATTGAACAAATTTTCTAACAAGAGAATCCGGTAAAATAATCAAATATTCATCAAACACTCGTCTTAACTCACAATAATTTTTATATACATTCTTATCAAATGGTTTATTATTAGAATACAAAACTGTAATGGTTATATTAAAATCATTTAAATGATGAATTAATTCAATGTATTTTTCGATTTGAATACTATAAAGAGAATTACTTACATCCTTTGTTCTTAATCGGTAAATGATAAAAAGATTTATTAAGGTTAAGATTATCCCTGAAAAACCGAAAAATAATCCAGTAAATTCTGAAAAATAGTTCATTTGTATGTTTTTAATTATATCAACGCTATAGTGTTTTATGCGAAATTCAAAAATACGTAAAAATTTTATACAGAAAAAATAATTTAATTTAAAGTGGAATATTAGTTAGAAGCTACACACAAACGGAATTTTCTTAATGTAAAAAATCCTCCAGATTTTAAAAATCTGGAGGATTTCTATCTTTTCTCCGCATCCCTACCATAAGCAGCAACTATTTTTGTAACTAATTTATGCCTGATAATATCATTTTCGTCAAGAATAACAAAATCAATTCCTTTGATATTTTTCAATATTTTTTGGGCGTGTA